>JBJHCI010000046.1:0-9750 GCA_050485925.1 Maricaulaceae bacterium | reverse complement strand
GAGACAGGTCGACATGCTCGCAGAAGCGTTTCAGCGCGGCCTGTGTATAGGGAAGCGGCAGAAGATCGGCGAAGTGCTCGCCATCGTGTGCGCACCAGGCAAGATGCTCGGAGATCTGGAATGGCGCGTAACGTTCGGCAAGCAGATACAGGGCCCGCAAATGCGCCCGGCTGGGCCGCTCGATACCCCCAAGCGACAGGCCGACGCCATGCAAGGACAGGGGATGAACCTTGCGGATGGCCTCGAGCCATTGATGGCGCGGCCCGCCGGGCGTCATGTAGTTTTCCGGATGCACCTCGACCCAGAATCCGGACGCATTAACGGACAGGACGTCGCGGTAATGGGCGGGCTTCAAACCGATCCCGGCACTGGGGGGATAAGGACCGGTCATCGCGGGGGGGTGATGAGCCATGGGATGCATCCGGAAAGCTGACAGCGGTCTACGGACGCTCGATTTCCTCGAGCGAGCCGGGGCCGTAAGGGGTCTGGATGTCCTCGCAGGTGCCCTCTGGCACCAGCTTCCAGGCATTGCCCTGGAAATCGACAGTAGAGGTGCCAGCGCACGTTGTACCAGGACCGGCTGCGCAATCATTCTCGCCAGCCAACGCTACGCCGTAACAACGCTCCATGCCGTCTTCATTGGGCATTTCCTCGTCATCAATGGCATGGCTTGCAGCAGCGCTCAGCGCCGTGGCGGCTGCCGCCGCAAAAAGGGCTTGGGTAAGTTTCATGGAAGTGTCTCCTCCGGGGTTGGACTGGATGTGACCGCACCGGGTCACACCTGTCTGTTCGCACCGGAAGGAGGAAGGGTTACACGCCTCGCCGCATTTTTTGCGTCAGGACCGGTACTCCGGGTTTTCAAAACCGAAGCGCTCGCCCCGCTTCCAGGCGCGGCGGTCATTGCCCATGGATGGCAGGCCATCTGCCTGTTTGAGCAGGTTCGCCATGTGCATGAGATTCCACGTCATTATCGTGGTGTTGCGCTGGGTGAAGTCGTTGTCGAACCCGGCGCCGTCATCTCCATAGCTGGGACCGGGTCCGGCCTCGCCAATCCACCCGCAATCGGCCTGCGGCGGAATGGTGTAGCCCAGATGACCCAGCGCATAGAGCACCGACATCGCGCAGTGCTTTATACCGTCTTCATTGCCGGTCACCACCACACCGCCGACCTTGCCGTAATAGATGGACTGACCTTCAGGATTGAGCTCTCCCGACATGGCGTAGAGACGCTCGATGATCAGGCGGCACAGTGACGACTCTTCACCCAGCCAGATCGGGGTGCCGATCACCAGAATGTCGGCGTCCAGAATGCGGGGCCACAATTGTGGCCAGTCATCGCGGGTCCAGCCATGCTCTGTCATATCGGGTTGCACACCAGGCGCAATCGCATGGGCGGTTGGACGAATAAGGTCCACACTGACGCCCGCCCCGCGCATGATTTTCGCTGATGCTTCCATCAGCAGACCCGTATGGGAAGGCTCTGCGGGCGGTTTGAGTGTGCAGTTGATAAACACCGCCTTCAGTCCGGCATGAGCGTAGACATTTTCTACAGTAGCACGATGTGGGTTGAGCGGATTGGTCATGGGCTTGCCTTTCCTTGCAGGAATTGGCCGGACACGCCCTACCAGCGCACGATACGTGGGCTTACCAGCGCGCCCAACAGGGCGACGGCCAGAATGCCGAGCTGGTACCAGCTGGCGAGAAACGGCAGGGCGTCTTCATTGCATGCCAGCGAGTAGAGCGCGGCGGCCAGACCACCGGCCACAAGGCCCAGCGCAAATCCGGCAAGGTGCGGGCGTACCGGCGCCATGCGCCGCAGCGCCCAGAACCCGCCTGCAAGGAAAGCCAGTCCGAACACGCCCACGCTCATCAGGCATTTCTGCCAGGACTGGCCGAACAACACAGGCAGGCGCATCTCGGCGGGCAGGCTGGCAAGGCTGGCAAGGCCTGCCATGGCGAGAATGGCCATGGCGGCCAGCGCGATCATCAGGCCGGGTCCGGCCGGTGCGCCGGGGCGTGACAGGCGCGCGAGCGCAAAACCTGCCGCGGCGACCAGAATGGCAGGCAGGGCCAGCTTGATCCAGAAGGGCACGGCCATAAGGGCGCTGCCCATATCTGGACGCAAGCCGTAGTGAAAGACGATCGCGGCCAGCGGAAGAAGCGCTGCCACTGCCAGCGGCAGACCGAATATGGCAATCGCCGGACGTGCCGGAGCCGGTTCAAGCCCGTCAACAAGTTCATCGATAAGACGCGTCATGACCGGTCCGCCTGTTTCAGTCCCACCAGGGATGCAGCCGCTTTCAGGCCGCGATGCACATTCACCTTCACCAGGGATTCGCTGATATTCATGGCGCTGGCGGTTTCGCTGACGCTTTGTCCGTTCAGCTTCGTCCGGCGAATGGCCTCGGCCTGACCGGCTGGCAGGCGGGCGAGCAGCGTTTCCAGATCAAGCCGGGCCATCGCGGCGCGGGTATCGTCGGTTTCGTCGGCGATATCGCCCGCAGCCTCTTCCGGTTCCGTACGCCGCACGCGATAGCGCCGGTAATGATCGATCAGCTTGTAGCGCGCGATGGCATAGAGCCAGGGCATGAAGGGGTGGCGCGCATCATAGGTGGCGCGCTTGGTATGAATGGCGATCAGGGTTTCCTGTACGAGATCGTCCGTGCTGGCCGGGTCTTCCTTCAGGCGATACCGGAAATAGGCCGCGAGCTGCGCCCGCGCGATGTCGAGCATGCTGCGATAGGCCGCCCTGTCACCGGCCTGGGCAAGCGCCATGAGCGCTCTCAGCTTGGCATCGGTATCGCCTGTCACTGCCTTTTCACCACTGGCCTGCCGCGCGGCGGCGCCGGAAAGGCGCACGCTGTGTCTCACCGACACGCGTGGCAGACTAGGCGATAGGACGGCAACGGCCAGCATATTCGTTCACTCTCCAGATCACATCGTGTTGAGCAGGCAGGTCACAGGCTGGTAGTCAGCCGGGTGAGCCATTCAGGCGACAACTCGACCAGCCAGCCCTCCAGCACCTTGTCCATGCCGGTCGCGACGAGAACGCCGATCAGGAGCAGGAAACCGCCGAGCAGCATCTTGCCCATCGAACCGGCAGCGAGCATCCGGGCACGCCATTTCATCAAAACCTCGCGCGAGGCCAGCCCGATAATGGCAAGCGGCAAAGCCGCACCCAGACCAAACAGCAGCATGACAAGCGACACCTGCCCGAGTGACTGGCCTTGCGCGGCGAGGAGCGAGGCGGCGCCCAGGGTCGGCCCTACGCACGGGCTCCAGACGGCGCCCAGCACCAGCCCCATGGCAAATTGCGGGGCAAGGCCTTCATTATCGCCGACACCGCCGAGGCGGCTTTCGATCCAGTTGCTGGCCGGGCCAGCCGCTGTGGCGAAGCGGGCGGAGAAGACAGGGACCAGCAGCACCAGGCCGATGGCCGCCAGCAACACCCCGCCACCCTGCCGGACGATCTCGCCATCAAGCCCGATGGCAAAGCCGACGGTCGCCACAAACAGGCCCACGGCGGTGAACGAGACGGTCAGCCCCGCCGCCAGAGCCAGTGGCCCATAGCGGTGTTTGCTGGCCGCTGCGCCCAGCACGATGGGCAGCAGCGGCAGGATGCAGGGCGAGAGAATGGACAGCGTTCCGGCCAGGAAGCCGAACACATAGCTTTCAGGACCCATGGATGAGGCCTCCGGCAGGGTGTGGGATGAAGCACTTCAGCGTTAGTCGGCGTAGGCCGTCGCGATCAGGGCGGCGATATCGCTTTCACTGGTGATACCGGCCGCCCGCCCGGTTTCGTCTTCGCCGCGGAACACGATCAGCGTGCTCTGCGTCGTAGCGCGGAACTGCCGGGCCACATCGCGCTGATCGTCATAATCCACCCGGAACACAGCCAGTCCGCCGAAGCGCTGCTCGTCTTGCAGGGAACCAATCACTGCGGCCTGACGGCGGCAGGTGGGACACCAGTCGGCCGCGACCTCGACGAGGATCGGCTTGTTCTGCGCCTGAGCTGCGGAAAACGCCTCGTGCGTGAAGGGTTCGTTGGCCAGCGCGGATGTGGCCAGGGCAAAAGCGCCGATAGCGCCGGTGGCGAGGGTCTTGATGAACATGGCAGGTCTCCCAATCGGTTGATCGGCCGGTACGGGCTTTGCGCACCGGCTTGCACTTGCCAGTTCGTGTCAGACACGCTTTCGGTTACACGTCTGCTACCCCTCGCCTCAGCATCAGGCATCAGGGCAGACCGCCTTCAGCTCGCTGTAGAGATAATCAAATACCATTTTGATGCGCCGGCTGGTTCTCAGTTCGCGGTGCATCATGAGCCACATTGAGCGGACCATTGCAAAATCGTGCAGGACCCGCTGCATGGCTGGTTCCGCATCTCCGATCATTTCCAGAGTCGTCACAATGCCGACGCCGCGCTTAGCAAGTTCCCACTGGAGAAGGTGGCTTTCTGCACGTACCGGAAAATTGCGAGGCGTCAGGTTGAATCCGAACTGGTTGAGATAGCTGCGATACGCGCCGGTATCATCAAAATCGATGAAATCGGCCCGGCACAACTCCTCCTTGGTCTGGGGGTAGCCTGTTCTCTCAAGATACTCGCACGAGGCGTAAAACCGGCTCGCCAGATCACACACCTTCTCAGCGAACAGATCAGGATGCGTCAGCCGCATGTCCGCGTGTGACGGCTGAAAAGCACGAAAGGCGATATCCGCTTCACGGCGCCGCAAATCACTTGTGCTGTTCGATGCGACGATTTCGATCTCTATACCGGGTTCTTGTCTACGCAGCTTCTCGATGATGGGCGGCAGCACGTTACCGGCGAATATCTCGCCCGCTGAAATACACACACTGCCCTGGATGGCCTGCGACTGTCCCGAGGCGGCCAGCGATGCACGGGCTGCCGCATCACTCATGGCGCGTGCATGTTGTACCAGCTCGAGCCCGGCCGCGGTCAGTTCCAGCCTGGTGCCAACCCGTTCGAACAACGCCACGCCAAGCTCATCCTCCAGTGCGGACACCTGTCTGCCAATCGTGGGCTGTGAACTATTGAGAGCGCGCGCCGCTGCTGACAACGACCCCTCTTCAGCGGTCACCAGAAAGGCCCGCATGCGGTTCCAGTCAAAACTGACGGATTTCCAGCTCATGCAATAATGAATGGTGTTTATGCAGAAATTGTCAATTCTCATTCATAGAGGAATGGGCACGATACGCCTCTGACCGCTGAGGCATCCTTCAGTGAACGAGAGGACTGAATCGTGAAAAAGAACGCCAACCGGTCGATTGAAAAAGTTCGCGTCCCGGCGCCAGTCAGGCTGTCTTTATTATGGGCATCCCTGATGTCGCTGTACATATACAACGACTATCTCGTCATGTTTACGCCCGGCATGATTGACATGATGTCGGCCGGATCGCTGGGGCCGCTTGGAGAGGCTACAGACCTGAAGCTGCTGGGAGTCGCAGTGATCATGGCCATACCGGCCAGCATGATCTTCTTGTCCTCAATACTGCCGTCACATACCTCCCGGTGGCTGAACATGCTCTTAGGGACCATTTACACCGTGATCCAAGTGTTGACGCTTTTCGGATCGCCGCCATTTTACCAGTTCATCGTGTCGGTCGAAATCATCGCCACGCTTCTCATCATCTGGACCGCCGCGCGGTGGCCTGTCCAAGAATCGTGAACATTACGGATCTGTTTCGTGTGAGCGCGCCAGCCCTCCGCTGGCGTATTTCCACACGACAGGCCCCCTTCTATTGAAACACGCATATCATTTTCCATCGCGAGATAGGACATCCCGATGCATGGTGTCAGGGCGTGTTGCAGACGCACTGCCGCTGCTCGTGCTTCGGGAATCGCTCGGCAGTCACGGCCAACACTGACCAGCAGCCCCGAAAAGCGACCCCGGCGCGCAACGAAAAAAGGAGCGTAGGAGCAGGCTTTGAATATTTCTATATTGCAGAGCAAGCAATGATTGTAAGTGGGATTTGCAAATGTCTCCATATCCGGCAACACCTTAAACCTCCTGCATCCTGTGCCCTTGAACTTACCAAAAGCGGACGCACCATATTGTGAAGGTTCCTCCTCTCGGGTCCAGACGAAGCTTGGATTTTCGTACGTGAGCTAAGGCCCAGAGCGCTGGCCTGAAAGCACGATAGTTTGACCCAAGAACGACATTCAGCGCGGCAGCAGACAGATAATCTGCCGGGATGACCCACCTGCCCCTCCCCGCTAACGAGAGCGTCCGCGCCTATGCCCCAGGCTCTGCCGAACGCGCGCGCCTCAAGGCCGCGCTCAACGCCATGTCCGGCGTCCGCGCGAGCTTACCGAGTATCGTCGGCGGTAAGGCGGTCACCACCGGCAATCTGGAGGCGGCAGCGATGCCGCACCTCCATGCGCACGTCCTGGCCGATGCACATCTCGTCGGCGCAGCTGATGTCAGATCTGCGATCGACGCCGCCAAGCGTGCCGCACACGATTGGTCACGAACAGCCTGGGATACCCGTGCACGCATCTTTTTGAAGGCCGCGGACCTCGTCGCCGGGCCCTGGCGCGACCGCCTCAACGCCGCCACGATGCTGGGTCAGTCAAAAACGGTGCACCAGGCGGAGATCGACTCGGCCGCCGAGCTTGCGGACTTCCTGCGCTTCAACGCGCACTTCATGACGCGTCTTTACACGGAACAACCCATTTCTGCCACGCGTGAATGGAACAGGGTCGATTACCGCCCCCTTGAAGGCTTCGTTTATGCCGTCACGCCATTCAACTTCACGGCGATCGCTGCCAACCTGCCGTGTGCGCCTGCCTTGATGGGCGCGACAGTCGTGTGGAAGCCCTCGCCCAACGCCAAGCTGTCCGCGCATTACGTCATGGCCCTGCTGCAGGAAGCGGGTCTGCCCGATGGCGTCATCAATCTGGTCTATGGCGAGGCCGCAATGGTAACGCGCATTGTGCTGGACGACGCCGACCTTGCGGGCATTCATTTCACGGGCTCGACCGGTGTGTTCGACCATCTGCGCCGGGAGATCGCGGTTGGCGCTTACCGCAATATGCCCAGGCTGGTTGGCGAAACGGGCGGGAAGAATTTTACCCTGGCCCATGCAAGCGCAGATGTGGAGGCGCTCGCAATTGGCGTCATCAGGGGCGGATACGAGTATCAGGGCCAGAAATGCTCGGCGACGTCGCGCCTTTACTGCCCCCGCTCGCTCTGGCCAGCGCTCCGCGACCGGCTGGTGGATGAGATCGCGCAGATACGCGTCGGCGATGTACGCGATTTCAGCTGCTTCATGGGTGCGGTCATCGACCGCCGCGCCTGGTCCCGTCAAGCCGACGCCATCGCCCGCGCGCGGCGAGACACGAGCCACACCGTTCTGACCCACGCTGAACCCGATGACCGCGAGGGTTATTTCATACCCCCGACCCTGATCGAAACACAGGATCCGGCCTCGCCGCTGATGCGTGAGGAGTTGTTTGGCCCGGTCGTCACGGCTTTCATTTACGAAGATGCGCGCTTTGACGAGATCCTCAGCGTCATTGACGGAACCAGCGAATATGCGCTCACCGGGGCCGTGTTCGCGCAGGACAGCGCCGCGCTAGAGCACGCCCAGATGAAATTACGCTATGCAGCCGGCAACCTCTATCTGAACGACAAGTCCACAGGCGCGGTAGTGGGCCAGCAGCCTTTCGGAGGCGCACGCGCCTCGGGCACTAACGACAAGGCGGGCTCGCTCTGGAACCTTACGCGCTGGGTGTCTCCCCGCACGATCAAGGAAAACTTCACCCCGCCCACAGATTGGCGCTACCCCTCCATGGAACCGGACTCCACTACTTGAAGAGACATGTTGTGAGCGATCTGTTTCAGCCGCGTGAAGCGCATGATGTCAGCGATCTGATCGCAACCTGCCCGCTTGCCTGGGTGGTCTCGCCAACAGATGGAGGGCTGCGCGGGACAACCCTACCATTGCTCGCTCATGTCGACGCCAAGGGTGCGGTAGCCAGCCTTGAAGGCCACTTCGCGCGCAGCAACCCGCAACTGTCCGGCCTTCGTGAGAACAAGAGTGCGCTCGTTCTCTTCCTTGGAGCGAATAGCTATATCTCACCCAGTTGGGTACGTGACCGCACCTGGGCGCCAACCTGGAACTTTGCGCATGCGCAGTTTGAGGTGGAACTCGACTTCTTCGAGGCGCCGCAGGATGTCGAGGCACACTTGCGCAAGCTTGTCGACGCCGTGGAGCAAGGAAGACCCAACGCGTGGTCGGCTGACGAAATGGGGTCGCGCTTCTCATCACTCGCCCGCGGAGTGATCGGATTTTCCGCAAGGGTCATTCGCGCCGAGGCCCGATTCAAGCTTGGCCAGGATGAGCGTCCGGAAATCTTCGCGGACATCTGCGATGCATTGGCAGAGAGCCCCCTCTCCACGCTCATGCGCCAGCAGCGCGGCCCGCTTCGGGTCGCCGCAGGTGATGTGGAGCGCTAGTCTCGGCCGGATAGGGAGCCCATCATGAACCGCCGACAGTTATTGATATCCGCGTCGCTTGGCACTCTGCTTGCCTGGTTGGCAGGCAGACCAGTTGCGTCAGCGGGTGTCAATTCCCCTACCCCGCCTCGCGCCGCACGACGCCCGCACCGGATCGAACAGCTTGGCCGCGTCCGGGTAGATAATTACGCTTGGTTGCGGGCAGAGAACTGGGACGAGGCGCGATTTGACCCAACACTGCTGGACGCAGAGATCATTGCACATCTTGAAGCGGAGAACGCCTACGCTGAAGCGGTGTTGGAGCCTCTGACCGAACGGCGCCGTGCTTACGCTGCCCGGATGGGTGCGTTGCAGAGCGAGCCAGCTGAGGCTCCCGCCCTGGAAACCGGCGGCTTCGCCTATTGGCTAAGAAGCAGGCCGGGCGCGGACCACCCCGAACATGTGCGCCGCCGCCTGCCCGACGGTCCTGTACAGATCATTTTTGCGCCGGGTGATCGGGCGCGCCGCCACGCCTATTACCGGTCAGTGGCCGAACAGCACAGCCCTGACCATCGCTACTACGTTTGGGCAGAAGACAGTGAAGGCGGTGATGCTTACCGGATCTGCGCCCACGATCTGCAGACAGGCGAGACGGTTGAGCAGCCCTACGCAGAAGCCTTCGGGTGGGAGGGTGTAACAATCTCACCGTGCTCGCGCTTCGTGTTCTGGACGCGCCGGAATGCGCGCGGCCGGCCCACGCGCGTCTATCGCACGCCGCTGGACAGGCTCGGGGACGGTGCCGCAGCCGACACACTGGTCTATGAGGAGGCCGACGAAGCGCTATTCCTTTCAGTGCGCCGCGCCAGGTCCGGCGCGCATATCGCGATCCGCATCTCAGGACCCGATCTTGACGAATGGCGGCTGATTGCCGCCGACCGGATTGAGGGTGAGCCTGCGCTGGTCGAACCGCGCACTCCGGGTCTTCGCTATGAAGTGGAGGACTGGGGTGGCACTCTGGTCATCCTGACAGAGGCTGATCAGGCCCTGGACGGCCAGATCGTCACCGCGCCCTATGAGGCGCCGGGCCGCGCAAGCTGGAATGTGCTGGTAGCGCACCAGCCCGGCACGCATATCCTCGACATTTGCCCCTTCGCCAAGCACCTCGCCCGCCGACAACGGCGAAACGGGCGGCTGGAAGTCGTCACACGGGATATGAATGGCGACGAGCACGTGACCGGATTTGACGAAGACGCGTACGGGCTGGCCTTCGATAGCGCTCAGGATCATTCCGGAT
>JBJHCI010000045.1:0-9783 GCA_050485925.1 Maricaulaceae bacterium | reverse complement strand
CGCCTTGGCTGTCTGAACCTGCACGCCTCGCTGCTGCCGCGCTGGCGCGGCGCCGCCCCCATCCAGCGCGCCATCATGGCGGGCGATGAGGTGACGGGCGTGCAGATCATGCAGATGGAGGAGGGGCTCGATACCGGCCCTGTCCTGATGAGCGAGACGGTGCGCATCGCGCCTGATGACACTGCCGGCACGCTGCACGACAAGTTGATGGAAACGGGCGCGGAGCTGTGGCCGCGCACCCTCGCCGCGCTGGAGCGCGGCTCTCTGCAGGCGGTGGCGCAAGCGGATGAGGGTGTCACGTACGCGAAGAAAATTACCTCCGCAGAAGCCCGCATCGACTGGTCCCGCCCCGCAGGTGAGGTGTGTGACCATATTCGCGGGCTCTCTCCCTTTCCGGGTGCCTGGTTTGCGCTCGGAACGCCCAAGGGCGAGGTGCGCGTGAAGGTGCATTTTGCCGAGCCGGAAAAGGGCTCCGGCGAGCCGGGCGAGGTGCTGGACGATAATCTGCTTGTCGCATGCGGGCGCGGCGCTGTGCGCCTTCTCCGCCTGCAGCGCGAGGGCAGGGGCGTGATGGAAGCCGATGCCTTCCTGCGCGGAACGGACGTGCCAGCGGGCACGAAGCTCTAGCGATGCCGCGCTACCTCCTCACCATCGAATATGATGGCGGCCCGTTTGTCGGCTGGCAGCGTCAGGACAACGGCCCGTCCGTGCAGGCGGTGATGGAGCGCGCCGCCGATGCATTGGAAGAGGGCCGCCACGAGGTCTATGGCGCGGGGCGCACCGATTCCGGCGTCCACGCGCTCGCCATGACGGCCCATGTCGATTTCGCCAAGGATTGGCCCGAAGACGTGGTGCGCGATGCGCTGAACCATCATCTGAGGCCCCATCCGGTCGCGGTCCTGAGCGTCCGCCGGGTGAGCGACGAGGTGCATGCGCGCTTCTCGGCGGTGAAACGTGGCTATATCTATCGCATCATCGACCGGCGTGCCCCGCTGGCGCTGGAAGCGGGCCGGGCCTGGCAGGTGCGGGTGATGCTGGACGCTGAGGCCATGCACGAGGCGGCGCAATGCCTTGTCGGCACGCATGATTTCACCACGTTTCGCGATGCGCAGTGTCAGGCCGACAGCCCGGTCAAATCCCTCGACGCGATAAGCGTTGTCCGCCATGGCGAGCTGATCGAACTGAAGGTGGAAGCGATCAGCTTCCTGCACCGCCAGATCCGCTCCATCACCGGCTCTCTGGTGGAGGTGGGGCGTGGCCGCTGGAGCGTGTCGGATTTCCGCGATGCGCTGGAAGCGGCGGACCGCACACGTTGCGGACCTGTCGCGCCGCCGGACGGGCTCTATCTGGCGTTCGTGCGCTACCCTGCCGGGGCGGTAGAGAACCCATAAACCAGCAGTGCGTCTACCACGAGCGGGATGCACGCTACCCCCGCAGCGAGGCCCCAGGGCATACCCAGCGCACCCGCCGCTACCCTCCAGTGCACGAATAGTCGGGTGATCTGGTAGAAGGCGATCAGCGTGGCCAGCACCTGCGCATTGGCAATGCCCGCCGCGCTCAGCGCCCAGATCAGCGCCTGCACGTGCAGCAACACGAACACCGCCCAGTTATGCACCACCACCCAGGCGGAAAACCCTGATTTCAACCCCTGCTGCTTCACTATTACATATGCCAGTACCGGGAAGACCAGCCAGATGCGCGCATATTGCAGTACGGCCTCCCCAAGGCCCACACGCGCATCGGCGGCATTGGCCTCGCCGGCGAGGAAATGATTGGCCGATAGCATGATCAGGATGAAGGCGGGCAGGGCGTAGAACACGGCCTTGAACGAATTGACAAATCCGTCCACCGATACGTCGAAATGGCGTTGCCAGTCCGGCTGGAAGGCCAGCATGGCGTAAATGCCTGTGACGCCGGCGCGGATCTCGGTCAGCGCGGCGCGCATCATGTATATACCTCGAAATACCGGGCGAGGGTGCGCTCATAAATGTCTGTCAGCGCTTCGATATCGCCAACAGATGTGCGCTCGTCCACCTGGTGCATGGTGGCGCCAACAAGGCCGAACTCGGCCACTGGCGCATAGTCCTTGATGAAGCGCGCATCGGATGTGCCCCCGCCCGTGTTCAGTACCGGCTTGCGCCCTGTCACCTCTTCCACGGCATCAGAGAGGAGAGCGGTGAACCGTCCCTCAGGCGTCAGGAAGGCCTCGCCGGTGACGGTGAGATCAAGTGCGATCTGCCCTGCAAAGCTCTTCTGCACCTTGGCGGCTTCGGCCTCGATCCAGCTTTTGAGTGCATCGCCTGTGTGTGAGGTATTGAACCGTATATTGAATTTCGCCGTTGCCCTGCCCGGGATCACATTGTGCGGGGCATTGCCGACATCAATGGTCGTCACCTCCAGATTTGAGGGCTGGAAGTGCTCGCTGCCCGCATCCAGCACACGCGCTTTCAGGCGTTCCAGCAATGCCATCATAGCAGGGATAGGGTTCACGGCGCGGTCAGGATAGGCGACATGACCCTGCCTGCCCGTAACCGTGACACTAGCGTTCAGCGAGCCGCGCCGGCCGATCTTGATGGTTTCGCCCAGAACGCTCGGATTGGTCGGCTCGCCCACCAGGCAGTGGGAGAATTTTTCGCCTTTTGCTGCAAGGGTTTCCAGCATTTTCTTCGTGCCGTTAACGGCCGGGCCTTCTTCATCCCCCGTGATAAGAAAAACGATGGAACCCTTTGGCTGGCCTTGCGATTCCAGATAGCGGGCAGTTGCGGCAACGAAGGCGGCAATCGCGCCCTTCATGTCCACCGCGCCGCGTCCGATCAGCACGCCATCGCGCAGAGCTGCCTCGAACGGGGCTGACTGCCACTGCGCTACGTCGCCTTCCGGCACCACATCGGTGTGGCCTGCAAAGCAGAATACCGGCTCTGCCGTGCCGAGACGCGCATAGAGATTGTCCACTTCGCCAAACGGCATGCGTTCACACGCAAAGCCCAGCGTCTCCAGAGCGGTCTGCAGCGTGTCCAGCGCACCCTCATCGCGCGGCGTGACAGAGGGTGCGCGGATCAGGGCCTGAGCCAGGCCGAGGGCATCGTTCGGGGCGGGGCGGGTGAGGGGCGTCATGGCCCTGACATAGAGCCAATCTGGAGATCACGCCAGAGCATGTGCCGGGCCTATTGCGCAGGCCCTTCCCCCTCCAGCAGCGGGAACATGAGCGTGACGCTGTGACCGCCGCTGGCGGCGGTCCGCGCTTGGCTTGTACCGTTAAGCTGGCGGGCGAAGGCATCGAACAAGGCTCCGCCCACCCCGCGCCGCCCGCCGGGCCCGGCGGGTGCTGCACCGACTCCGTCATCGCTTACCTCAGCGACCATTCTGCCTTCTGGTTGGATGTGGAGTCTAACGGTCAGCACGCCGGTATCGCGGCCTTCAAACGCGTGCTTGTAGGCATTGGTCATTGCCTCGGTGACAAAGAGCGCCAGGGGTATGCAGCGTTCCGCCTCCAGCACGGCTGCGCTGATGTGGGTATTCAGCGTGATGGCGCGTTCCTGCCCGCTAAGCGCGGCATGGGTCAGTGTGCACAGCTCTTCGAAGAAGGATTTGAGATTGATCCGCGTGAAGTCGCCGGCCTCGTAAAGCGTGCGATGGACCAGGGCGAGTGCGTTGATACGTGTCTGCGCATCGCCCAGCACCTTGGCGGCTGCGGGATCGTCCACCGCGCGCATTTGCAGATTGATCAGGCTGGTAATGATTTGCAGGTTGTTCTTGACCCGGTGGTGCACCTCTTTGAGCAGCATTTCCTGATAAGCAAGGCTGTCATTGAGCGCCTCGTCCCGCTCCGCGATGGAGCGGGCCATAGTGTCGAAAGAAGCGGCCAGCTCGCGCAGCTCGGCCGGTGCTGACACGGCCCTAACCGGGCGCACGGTATACCGCCCGCGTCCATAGGCCCCGGCGAGCCGGCGCATATAGCGCAGCCAGCGCAACACCATCATGTCGGTTGCCATCCAGATTACGCTGCCCGCCAGGATCAGCATGGCCAAGGGCAGCAGCAGCGTGCCGGCAAGGTCTACCGTGGCAAAATCGCGGAAGACCGGTGCCGGCTCGGCCAGCAGTGCGAAGAGCTCTGTGGAGAGCAGGGGCACCAGAACATAGATGCGCGGCGTGCCGTCTGGCCCGGAACGGGAAAAGCGCGCGCTGCCTTCCTCTATGGCCTGATGCATGAGTGCACTGTCCAGACGGGCCAGGCCAAGCTCCCGGCTTTCGGTCAGCAGTCGGCCTTCCCGGTCCACCAGAGCCGCCCGCGCCTCGCCTGCGCGCTCCCGTCCGAGCTGTTGCAGGGCTTGCAGGCGGATCCCGGTGGTCAGCGCACCGGAAAACGCGCCATCGGGGTCGAAAACCGGACTTACCGCCCTGACCACGGCTTCGGTGGTGACGGGGTCGATTTCCAGTGCGCCCACGATGAAGCGACCGGTCTCGCGGGCCTGGCTGAACCATGGGGCGTCGTCAAACCGCACCGGGTTCTCGATCGGTTCGGCCGAGCAGGCTACATGCCCAGATGCACTAATGCGCATGATATTGGCGTAACTTGGCTGATCGGCGAGTGCTTGGGCCAGCGTCCGCGAGCACAGCGTTCCGCCAAGGCGCACGGGCGCCTGCTGGGCGAGCGCGCTCATCATGGTGCCGGTACCCAGGATCACCTGACGCTGGCTTTGCGCGGTAAGCTGGGCACGCGCGGCCAGCAATTCTCGCTGGGTCTCGCCCGCAGCGTCGAACCGGGCCTGGGTGTAGAGGGCACTGAGCGTAAGCATGGGCAGAAGAGCCAGCGCGATCACCGCCAGAAGCCGGACGCGTAAACCCACACGCCAGAAGGGCGTGTGCTTTTCCGCTTCTGCTTCCAGATCAGCTTCCTGTGGCCTCAAGGGTTGCGGTTCGGACGTGGTCAACGAGATCCTCCGCCGCTTGGGCTGCGCTACCGGGAGACGCCTGCAGGGATGCGCCGTCTTCCAACCGCTTTTCCAGGGCGGCACGGGCGCGGCTGACACGGCTTTTCACGGTGCCGACTGCGCACGCGCACACCTCGGCTGCCTCCTCATAGCTTAATCCGCCCGCGCCGACGAGTATCAGGGCCTCGCGCTGTTCATCAGGCAGGTCGAGCAGGGCGCGGCGTACATCGTCGAGCTCCACGGCCCAGTTCTGGGCGGTGCCGGTGACGGCCGCGCCCTCCGGGATTTCCCCGCCCTGTTCCTGCTTGCGCCAGGCCCGGCGCCGCTCGGAATAGAAATGATTGCGAAGGATGCGGAAGGTCCAGGCGCGCATGGACGAGCCTTCCTCGAAACGCTCGCGCGCCGTCCAGGCCTTGATCATGGTCTCCTGGACCAGATCGTCGGCTTCGGCGGCATTACCGCAGAGCGAACGCGCAAAGGCGCGAAGATGGGGGATCGCGGCGGTCAGCTCGCGCTGGAAGGCGGCCGTCGCGGCCGCAGGCTGTGCAGCGCTCATGACCGGTCCTGCCCGTTCTCATCATCCGATGCGCGCGGTCCGGCCTGTCCGCTGTCTTCAGACTTTTCCGCCAGCGACCTTAACAGATCGCCAAAACTGTCGGGTACCGGCTCGCTGGCCACGGAGTCGTAATAGGCACGCAGGCGGTCGCCCAGAACGCGCCGCCGGGCACTTTGCCCGGCAAGTGCCGGGTCCTTCGTGCCAGGTACGTCCTCAGGCGTGTTATCCTTGGCTTTCTGCGACATGGGTTGAAACCCTACTCTGAAATCTTCCGGCCGGTCGAGCCTGACGGCTGGTTCTCAGATTGGCTAACGCATGAAAAATGAGGCGGTTCCCGGACGTTTGACTTTATGTTGCACCGGTAGCGGCACTCGGGAACCAGAATGGACGATGGCGCGTAGACCTGTTCGGGGCATATCTGGGGTAGGGTCCAGCCCTGCCTGGCCAGTAAGGGAATCTAGGACGCATGAAGGTTGAAGACATCAAGGTCCATCTGCCGTTCCTGCGCCGCTACGCGCGCGCGCTCGCGGGAGACCAGGCTTCAGGTGATGCACAGGTGCGCACCGCTTTGGAGCAGGCCGTAAGCGGCACCGTGAGCTTCCAAGACGCCTTGCCGGCCCGCGTGGCGCTGTTTCGCTTGTTTCATGACTGTCTTGGCGATAGCGGGCCGGTGGCGAGCCGGCCTGCTGCAGGGCCCGATGCACGTCTGCAAAGCCTGGAGGCGCATGCCCGCCAGGCCCTGCTCTTGACCGCGATGGAAGGGTTTTCCAACGAGGAGGCCGGCCAGATCCTCGCCCTGCCGCCGGGCGAGGTGGATGCGCTGGTCGCCCGCGCCCATGCCGATATCGAGACAGGTCTGAAAACCCGCGTTCTGATCATTGAGGATGAGCCGATCATCGCTGCCGATTTGGAGGCCATTGTCTCCGATCTGGGCCATGAGGTCTGCGCCATCGCGCGCACCCGCGCTGAAGCGAACGCGGCGGCGTCCATGCACGGTCCGAAACTGGTGCTGGCCGATATCCAGCTCGCCGATAACAGCTCAGGTATTGATGCGGCTAATGATATTCTCGGTGTGATGCCCGTGCCGGTGATTTTCATCACCGCCTTCCCTGAGCGTCTTCTGACCGGAGAGCGTCCGGAGCCTGCCTTCCTCATCACCAAGCCGTTCCTGCCCAATGCGGTGAAAGCTGCGATCAGCCAGGCCCTGTTTTTCGAGGAGATGTCTCAGCCCGCGATGGCCAGGACACCGGCCTGACCCCGACCGACCGGCGGGCCGGCCGGGAAGCGTCTGCCACCGGTTTTGAGAGCATGTAGCGAGCCGGTGTGCGAGGGCTGCGGGTTTTTCATCTGTCCGGCTTGCCAAGGGCGGGCCTCGCGGCTAGTTTCGCGCGCCTTGACGAAGGGCTCTGCCCCAGACCGTCAGCAAAGCGCGCCCGTAGCTCAGCTGGATAGAGCACCAGACTACGAATCTGGGGGTCAGGAGTTCGAATCTCTTCGGGCGCGCCATTACTTAGCCCCTTTTCACCCGGGCCGGTTTACACCCAGGTTTACAGCGCGTGGCTCATGTGTTGCCGCACGGTGCGGAAGTGCCTGCCTACGCATGTGTGCGCATTGTGCTGGCTAATGCAGGCTCGCAAGGGTGCGGTAGATCAGGGGCTTAAGGTGTTCGCGCGCCGTGGTGCCGCCCGCTGCCATCAGCTGTGTCATCAGCACGACCGAGAGGCCGCTGGAGGGCGTTGCCCAGAAGGCTGTGCCAGCCGCGCCGCCCCAGGCAAATTCTCCGGCTGAGCCGGGCCCTGCATGGTCTTCCAGCCATGTGACACCGCCTAGCGCCTGACGGGGTTCACTGCCAAGGCCAAAGCGCTGTAAGGCCGGCGTGACAGCCTCTTGCGGGCCGTAAGGCGTCATCATCAGGCGGGCGGACGCCTCGTGCATCACCCGCGCGCCCGCCGCCGCACCGCCATTGGCCAGCATATCGGCAAAGCGCCCGTAATCCTCCAAAGTCGAGACAAGACCCGCGCTGCCCCCGTCGGCATGGGGGACGGCCAGCGCCATCCTCTCCTGTCCGCCGCTGACCCGCCCCGCCGTCCCGTCTTCTGCGCGGGTGTAGAGACCTGTCAGATGGTGCGCGCGGTCCTCAGGCACATGAAAGCCGGTTGATATCATGCCGAGCGGTGAAAATATCCGGCGGCGCAGAAACGCGCCCAGCCGTTCGCCGCTTACCCGTTCGATAACAAGGCCCGCAATGTCGAGGCCGTAGCCATAGACCCAGTGTGTGCCAGGCTGGTGCTCCAGCGGGAGGCGGCCAAGCCTTTGCGCAAATCCCTCAAGCCCTCCGATATCCGGGTCATACATCCATGCGCCCGCCACCAGCCCGGCCTTGCGATAGAGCGACGCAGTCCGGGCATCTCCCCAACTATTAGCCAGCCCGCATGTATGCGTGAGGAGATGAGCGAGCGTCATTGGGCGCGCCGGTTCGGTGCCGCCAGGCGCTTCGGTCAGCACAGTCAAACCGGCCAACTCAGGCACGATCTCGGCGACGGGCGTTTCCAGCGCCAGCCGATTGTCCTCCACGAGCAGCACAGCGCCTGCGGCCACGACCGGCTTGGTCATTGAATAGATGCGGTGAAGGCTCCCCGGTCCGATTGCCTCTACCCCCGATATATGGGCCTGCAGGAGTATTTCGCCGTGAACGGCAATACGAGTGCTGGCAAAGGGAAGCTGGCCGGTGCTGACGAGCTCCTCAAGCAGGTTCATCACCGGCGCGAAGGCATCTTTGGCGAAGGCCGGGGCGATGCTGCCCGCCGCCACGGTGGCGACGCCGGCCATCAGGCTGCGGCGGGTGAGCATGCAGACTCTCCTGTTATCGCCGCCGCACGTCAGGTTCCATCGCCGGGCGAAGGGTGCGCTCTTCTGCGCGCTGCGCGCAGATTTCCCGGAAGCCGGCCGCCATGAAGCGCGCCATCCGGTCTCTCACCGAATCGAAATCATCCGAATTGCAGATGCCGCCCGAAAGACGGTCTATCCGGCCCGTACGGGACAGGGTGAGCATCAGGGCGCCGGTTACGAAGTGATAACCCCAGAACAGGTCTTCATCCGTGCTGCCGGGGATCGCCTTGCGCAGAAGGGCAATGAGGCGCAGGACGACAGGATCGAAGTTCTGGTCCATCAGCTCGCCGCCAAACATGGTGTTGGAGAGCTGGCCGCCGATCATGCCGTAATATTTCCAGCTCTCCCCGCCCTGGCTGTAGAGATCGAGGTCCGTATCGAGGAAGGCGCGCAATGCCCCCTCCACAGTCGGTTTGCCGCCCGTTTCGGCTTCGTGGGCATCCATGGCCTTCATGCGTCGGCCACTGGTCTCACCAGCCCGGCGAGCAAGGACAGCTCCGAACAGCTTGTCTTTGTCCGAGAAGTAGTAGTTCAGCAGCGTGTGGTGCACGCCGATATCGGTCGCGATATCTTTCAGCGTGACGTTGTAGAGACCCCGTAGCGCGAACAGCCGCTCGGCAGCGTCGAGTATCTGTTCCATCTTCTCGGCGCGCTGCTGTTCCTTCACGGAAGGCTTGCGCGGCTTTTTTGTTGTACCAGAGGCGACGGCCTTTGCGGGCATGGTTTTGGAATCCGATCTAGCTGTTGCCATAGTCCGCTCTCAAACGCTGCTTGTCGATTTTGCCGGTAGGCGCCAGAGGCATGTCGTCAATACGGATAACCGCGTCGGGAATCCACCAGGGTGCCACCCGGCCACGAAGCTGTTCCAGGAGTGAGTCCTCACTGACGGATTTTCCGCCGCTTGTCTGTACCAGCAATATAGGGCGCTCTCCCCATTTGGGATCGGCCCGCCCGATGACGGCGGCCAGCGATACACCGGGATGTTGGCTGACTACCGCTTCAATCTCTGCCGGGTTGATCCATTCCCCGCCAGATTTGATCAGATCCTTGGCGCGGCCCGTGATGATGAGGTTTCCGCCCGTGTCGATACGGGCGAGATCGCCGGTCGAGAACCAGCCTTCGGCGTTGAGGGCCGAGTTCCCCTGTCCGAAATATCGCGCGACAACGGAGGCGCCGCGCACATGCAGATGGCCCTCACCGCCGCGCTGCTGCGGCAGGGGGGTGCCGTCGGCATCGGTGATGAGAAGGTCAACACCAATGGACGGGCTGCCCGATTTCTCCGCCGATCTGTCCGGATCGTCGGGCCGGGCGAACGTGCCGGCCGGTGACAGCTCGGTCATACCCCAGCTGGTCTGGACGGTGACGCCCAGAACCCGTTCAAACCGGGCCATCAGGGCTGGTGCCAGC
>JBJHCI010000044.1:0-9801 GCA_050485925.1 Maricaulaceae bacterium | reverse complement strand
GCGGCAGCCGCGACGCCGGTGGGGCGCTTTACGGCCTATGGGCACTGTTTCGACTTTGCGAATGCGCCCGCGCTGTCATCGCGCACTCTGGGCGGACGGCTCGATGGCGAGCAGCCGCTGACAGGCGATTGGGCTGCCCAGTATACGCTCGAAGCCGCTGAACAGGCACCTCACGGCCCGAACACCGCGCAATTCTCGCATCAGTATTACCGCGCCAGCCTGACCGCTGCACGGCCCGGTATATCCTACCAGATCCGCTATGAGCGCCTGGGCGGCAATGGCGCGACCGCGTTCCAGACTCCGCTGGCTACCCTGCACGCTTTTCAGGGTTGGGCCGATGTGTTCCTAACCACACCGCCGGAAGGGCTGGAGGACTACTCACTACAGGCGCGGTGGACCCTGCCTGTGCCAGGAGAGCGTCGGGCGCAGCTTGCCTTGGCCGCGCACGAGTTCCGCGGCGGCGGCGGTGCCGGACGGTTCGGACGGGAGTTTGACGCCATGGTCCGCATGGGGTTGGGGCAGGGCTGGGATGTCGAACTGAAGGCTGCGCATTTCGACGGGCGCGGCTCCCGGTTTGCAGATCGCGAAAAGCTCTGGGTGACGCTGGAGCGGGCCTTCTAGGGGGCTCTTGTTGAAGTGGAAGTCCAGGTCATGACACGCGACCAAGACGCTTTGACACGGCTGCCGGTCATCGAGCCGATGCCCGCCGATCTTCTGCGTGAGCCACTGAACTGGATATTCGCTGAGCATCACCGCCAGCGACAGCTCTGCGATGCGCTGCAGGCGCTCTCGCGCGTATCGGCCTTTCATCCTCCCTTGATTGCGAGCGTGCTCGACTATCTCGAGACCGATCTGAAAATGCATCATATCGACGAGGAAGAAGATCTGTTCCCGCTGCTCCGGCGCCGATGCCTTCCAGAAGACGAGATCGAACAGGTGCTGGGCGCGCTGTCTGCCGATCATGTCCGCGAGCAGGAAAACGCCACCCAGATCAGGGACGGGTTGCAGAAGGCGTTGGACGCCAGTGTGCCGCCTGCAGGCGATATCAGCTTTGGCCGGGCTCTGCGAGCCTACGCACAGGACCTCCGGCAGCATTTGGCAATTGAGAATGCGGTGGTGCTGCCAATCGCGCGGATCCGGCTGGGCGAAACCGATCTGGAAGGATTGAGCCAGCGTATGGCCGCGCGGCGCGGCGTCAAGCTGAGCGCCTCGCAAAGATCAGTGCCGCAGGACAATTGGCCATGATTGGTGATCTCATGGAGGCCAATCTGGAGCGAGTCACCCAATGGCGGCGCGAGAATCCGCAAAGCGGCAGCTTGCTGGTGCAGGACGTCCAAGCGGATACATTATGGATAACGGCTACCGACAGCCCGCTTTCGCCTGCCATGCTGACCGGGATGGATGCCCGGCAGTTTACCGTCCTGCGAACTCCCGGGGCATTGATAGTATCAGGGGATCTTGCCTGCCTTGCCGTTCTGGATATGGCATTGGGGCACGTACAGGTGCGCCGCGTCGTTGTGTGTGGACACTATGGATGCGCGTCCATTGCCCAGGTTTGCGAAGGTGATAGCGGCGATACCAACCCCGCCACCCTGTGGCTCGCTCCGGCCCGCGAGGCGGCCATACGCCACGAAGCCGAGCTGAAACTGATCGCCGGCGCGCAGGCACGCGCGAACCGGCTGTGTGATCTGGTGGTCACCGCGCAGGTACGCGCGCTCGCTGCCAATCCGCTGGTGGCGGATGTCTGGCGGCGGCGGCGACCGCTGACGCTGCATGGATTGGTCTACTCACTCCAAGACGGACTGCTACGCGAAGTGTGCGATCCGGTTAGCGGACCCAAGCAGGCGCGCGCCCTGGTCGGGGGGGCGACATGAGCCGGCCCTTTGCCATCGCGATACTCGCCGGAGGGCAGGGCGCGCGTATTGGCGGGAACAAGCCCTCGCGCCTGCTGGCCGGCCGACCGCTCGCAGCGCATGTGAAGGACCGCGTGAGCCGCTGGAACGCGCCGGTCTGGCAACTGGTTCGGCAGGCCGGGCAGGGCCGTATCAGTGGTGTGGAAGAGATACGTGATGCCAGCCCGCCAGGAATGGCACTGGAAGGTCCTCTGGCCGGCCTGTACCCAGCGCTTCGTCGGGCAGAGGCGCAGGACTTCGACCTGCTTACCGTGCCGGTCGACATGCCGTTCCTGCCCGACGATCTGCCCGGCAGGCTGGGCGCTGCGCTGCTTGGTGAGGACGGACCGGTTTGCGCCATGGCGCAGAGCCATGGCAGGTCTCATCCGGTGTGTGCGCTCTGGCGTGGCCCAGTCAGTCCGATGATTGCTGAACAGGCGGGTGCCCGCCTGTTCAGCCTGAAAGCGCTCGCTGCAAGGGCGGGGGTGCGCCATGTCCCATGGACGAATGCGCCCGACCCATTCTTCAATATCAACACGCTGGAGGACCTTGCCGAGGCCGAGGCGTTTCTGGCTGCATCTGACCGGAAGGTATCATGACCCTGGGTACACGCGATTTGCCCGCCCATACCATAGATAGCGCAGGCTGGTTTCCCGGTCCGCGAGCGGAACATGCCAGCTGGCTGCGTGACGCGCTGGCGCGCTCACTGGACACGTGGAGCGCCTGGCGCCGCGATGCCGGTACCGGGGACCCGGATGTCTGGCCGGAAGGGGAGATGCCTGACGGTCAGCATGAACAGATCGATGCGGCCCTGCAGACACTCGCCAGACGCCTGAGCGGTGAAACCGCAACCTTCTCCCCTCACTATGCCGGTCACATGGTGTCGGATGCCAGCATGCCCGCTCTGCTGGGCCATGTGCTGGCGACTCTGCACAATCCGAACAACACCTCCAAGGAGGTGTCGCGTGTGGGGACCCAGATCGAGGCTGAGGCCATTGCCATGCTGGCGCGTATGATCGGATTCGATCCTGCAGTTGCGCGCGGGCACATGACCTCGTGCGGGACGATTGCCAATTTCGAAGCGGTTTGGCGTGCGCGCTTCCGGCTCGATCACTGGCTCTCGCTGGCCTTGTGGCTGGCCGAGACGCAAGGCGAACGGCTGGACGTATTTGCTGCCGCCCATATGGGCTGGCCGCGCTATCATGCCCTTCGCGAGCGCCACGGCCCGTCGGAAGACGCGCTGCGCGCAGCCAGCGCAGTGGCAGGTAATCCGGCTGACACCTTCCGCAGGATTTCGCAGGCCTCCGGACGGGAATATCTCGGCCCGGTCGTTATGGTGCCAGAGAACAAGCATTTTTCCTGGCGCAAGGCGGCCAATGTCTTCGGCCTCGGCGAAGAGGCGTTCCGCGGTGTGGGACTTGATGCGGACGGGCGCTTGTGCCTGAAAGCGCTGGAGGACGAGGTTGAGAAGGCCACCGCGCAGGGTCGGCCTATTCTTGCGACCGTGTCGGTAGCCGGGGCAACCGAGACCGGCAATTTCGATCCCGTGGACGGTGTCTGCGACCTGATGGAGCGCTGGCGTACCGAACGCGGCTGGCGCATCTGGCATCATGTCGATGCGGCTTATGGCGGTTTCTTCGCCTCCACGCTCGGCGGAGGGGAGACGGCCCTGTCTGACGTTGCGGCGAGGGCGCTGGCCGCCATTGCGAGGGTAGATTCCATCACTATAGACCCCCACAAGCTGGGGTATACGCCCTATGCCTGCGGAGCGTTTCTGGTGCGCGATGTACAGCGCTATGCTGTCTCCAGCTTTGCGGCGCCCTATCTGGAGCGTGCCCATGTCAGCGATGACCTGTGGAGCGCCACGCTGGAAGGTTCACGCACATCAGCCGGCGCGGCGGCCGTGTGGATGACGGGTACTACCATCGGTTTCACGCCGCGTGGGTTCGGCCGGATACTGGAAAACGCCGTTGAGGCCCGGCGCGCCATCATGGACGCCGCCATTAAAGCCTGTCCTGATCTGCGCCTATTAAACCCATGTGACACCAATATCGCCTGTTTCACGGTGGCTCGGGCGGGCGAGCCCTTAAGCGTTGTGAATGCCCGCAGCGAGGCGCTCTACAAGGCGTCCGTGCAGGGTGGGCGCTTCACACTGTCAAAGACGCACCTACCCACGACCAGCCACGCTGAGCAGATCACGCGTCATGTGGAGCAATGGGGTGGCCGTTCAGATACCGACGGGCTGACCGTGCTGCGCTGCGTCTTCATGAACCCCTATCTGGAGCGCGAGACGATGCGCGCGCGCGTGGTGGAAGACATGGTGACGCTTCTGCGTGCCGATCCAGCCTAAACCGACACGGAATGACGCGTCGCGCCGCGCGGCAGGTGCGCGTCGAACGCGGCAGCTGCCAGCCGGGCAAGCGGGCGGTAGGCCGGATTGATCCGGATCTGCGTACCGGTACGGGTCAGAATGCCTGCTGTCTCCAGCGCCTCCAGATCGGCCTGCGGTGCCGGCATACCGTACTCGCGTGCAATCTCCGCAGGGTCGGCGGCAAAATAGGTCATGAGTTGTTCGATGATGGCGCGGCGTACCCTGTCCTCTCTGGTCAGCGCGATGCCGCGCGCCACGGGCAGATCGCCGACCTCCACCGCTGCGCTCCAGGCGCGTACATCGCTTAAGTTCTGCACATAGCCCTGCACCGCCGCGCCAATGGCCGATGCACCGAGCCCGATCAGGGTGTTTGCCGGATCGGTGGTGTAGCCTTGGAAGTTGCGATGCAGCGTTCCGGCATCTAGGGCTGCCGCCATCAAATCCTTAGGCCGCGCGTAATGGTCGATCCCGATCGTCCGATAGCCGTAATCGGTGAGGACCGCCTCAATGGCGTCGGCCTGGTCTAGACGCGCGCCTGCGCCCGGCAGGTCGACCTCGTTGATCAAGCGCTGATGCGCCTTCATGTGCGGCACATGGGCATAGCCGAACACAGCCAGACGGTCCGGTTCCAGCTCGGCCGCTGCTTCGGCGCTGGCTATGGCGCTGGCTATGCTCTGTCTGGGCAGGCCGTATAGCAGGTCGATATTGATTGAAGCGACGCCGGCTTCGCGCAGCCGGTCGAATGTGATGGCCACCAGCTCCCAGGGCTGGATGCGGTTGATCGCCGCCTGCACGGCCGGATCGAAACTCTGTACGCCTGTCGAGGCGCGGGTGAAGCCGTTGCGGGCAAGCCCCTCCGCGTCGGCGCGGGTGAAGTGGCGCGGATCGATCTCGATGGCCAGTTCGGCTTCGGGCAGAAAATCGAAGCGTGCCCGCACCGCCTCCATCAGCCTGTCCAGCTGTTCAGGTGACAGGATGGCAGGCGTGCCACCCCCCATTGCGAAATGCGAGATGCGCATCCGGCCGGGCAGCGCATCTGTCACAAGAGCGAGCTCGGCCAGCAGACGCTCCAGATAGGCGATGACCGGGCCGTCCTGCGTGGTCGCGCGCGTATTGCAGCCACAATACCAGCACAGCTGACGGCAATAGGGGATGTGGATGTAGAGCGAGACCGGCTCGACCGGGTCGAGGCTCGACAGCCAGCGCGCCTGATCTGCCGGGCCCACGCCGGTGTGGAAATGCGGGGCAGTAGGATAGCTAGTATAGCGCGGCGTGCGTGTTTCAGCGAAGCGCAGAAGGGTTTCACGGCGGGTCATGGCATCAGGCGTCCTTCAGGCGCACATGGTGTGGGTCTTGTTGTGGAATGCCGCCGCCGGGACGGGCGGCTCAGAATGAAGGCAGCGGCACACATCAAGACGCCGGCCTGCACGGCAAGCGCCCAGCCAGGCACGCCGGCAAGCCATGCGATCAGGAATGCTGCGAGCATGGATAGCAGCGCCATCAGTTTTACGGATCGGCGGATGGCGCCGCCTTCCCGCCAGTCTGCCAGAACAGGGGCGATGCCTGGTCGGGTCTCTATCCAGCTCTTCAAATTTTCCGATGACCGCGAGAAGCAGAACACCGCCAGCAGTGCAAAAGGCGTGGTCGGCAGCAATGGCAAAATGGTGCCTGCTAGTCCCAGACCGGAACTCACCACGCCGAGGAGTAGCCATAGCGGGCGGACCAGCAGAACCATCATGGCAGTAGCCCTGTCAGGCGGGTGAACGGATTCACTCCAAAGACGGGCGCATGCAGTCCGGCAAGCAGGGCGTAGAGGCCAAGACCTGCCAGCAGTCTCACCGATGCGCTTGTCATCTCCATCCTGTCCATTGACCAGCCCGGGCGCCAAGCACCCCGGAACAATCCCCCCAAAAGTAGCAGGGATGTTCGCCGGGACAGATGCGGCCAGTCGTCGCCAGCTCGCCGTTTCGCACGCCGGTCCAGCGCCAGCATGCCTGCGAGCCCAAAGACTGCGAAGCCGCCAAACAGCAGGGTGTGGGCCAATGTGCCCGTCACGATCACGTGGAAGCCAGCCCATAGAGTGAAAGCCCACAAGACCGGATGGCGGGTGACCCCGGCGATGCCCGGTCGCTCAGGGTCAAACCCTTGGGTCCTGCCGGCAATCGAAAACGGATTGCGGGCGAGTGCGCCAAAGCTGATCAGCAGGCATGCGGCAAGCATCACTACGGGCAGCGCAACGTAGCTCCAGTTCGGCGCATGCCATAGGACAAGGCGGGGCGCACCTGACACAGCCGCAAAGAGCCATATGAGGACCAATAGGGAGGTCTGGGAATAAACGGCAAGATAGGTCCGTTCTCCCAGCCAGGCCGCGAGGTGGCCGCGCAGGGCAGGGCGGGCCGGGATCATATGGGCTAGTAGGAAGATGGCGTAGGCTAGGGCGAACTGTGTCCATCCGGTCATGCGGGCACCGTCCTTGCCGGCTGGCGCGGGACGGATGTCACAGCGCAATCAGACAATGATATGGTGTCCAGGCTGAGCAGGAACATTTCTTCGGCGCGCGCCAGATGTCCTCTCAGACGGCAATCGGGGCTGAGCGCGCACTGACCCCCATCGGGCCGGAAACACTCCACCAGAGCTGCGCGCGATTCGAGCGCGCGTACGACTGCGCCGAGGCTGATCTCGTTGGCGGGGCGGGCTAGGCGAAAACCGCCTCCAGTGCCCCGCCGGGTTTCTACAAATCCGGCAGCCGCCAGGTCACGCACCACTTTCATAAGATGATGGCGTGAGATGGCGTACTCAGCCGCAATCTCCTCGGTGGTGAAAAGCCGCTCCGGCTCGCCGGCCAGGCGCATCAGCGTGCGCAGCCCGAAATCGGTAAAGGCGGTCAGGCGCATCAAAAGGCGTCCCCTGTCTGCGGAATTTCAAAATAGCATTTGATATGCATATTACAATCGATATAATGAGCATATGAAATGCTGTTTTTAAGGAGGCTGTCATGCCCTTTACCGGTAGTGGCCAGTCGCGGGAGCCACGTCAGCCAGCGCTGCCGCCAGCATCAGAGGCCATTGACGAGGAAATGATCGGTCGTCTTGTCGGCACATTTTACACTTGCGTGCAGGCCGATCCCGTACTGGCGCCGGTATTCGCGGATCATATCGAGGACTGGGACACCCATATCGAGCGCATGTGCGATTTCTGGTCCTCGGTGATACTTGGTACCGGGCGATATCGCGGTCGGCCCATGGCTGTGCACGCACCCCTTCCCGTCACAGACGCACATTTCCGGCGCTGGCTGGCCCTGTTCGAAATGGTGGCCCGCAAGACCTGTCCGCCAATTGCTGCCGAACATTTCCTCGACCGCGCGCAGCGTATTGCCACCAGCCTCCAATACGGCGTGGCGATGGCGCGCGGCGAATGCCCTTCCCGTGTTCAAGCCGTTACTCATGGAGCGTGAAGTGAGTGTTGTTGCCAGCCTTCCTGAGGCCCTTGATCCGAAGCGGGAGCCGCGCGCCCTGATCGATCATATATTGACCCGTTATCACGAGACTCACCGGCGCGAGTTTCCGGAGCTCATCCGCCTCGCCGTGAAGGTGGAAGACGTCCATGCGGGGCACCCCGACCTATCCGACAATCTCGTCTTCCGCTTGAAGAAGATGCATGGCGAGCTGGAGGCGCACATGAAGCGGGAGGAGCTCATTCTCTTTCCGATGATGCGTCAGGGCTTGTTCGGGCGGCTGTCCGGCCCGATTGCCCAGATGCGTCTCGACCATGAAGAACACGACGCCATGCTGGGCGAACTCAAAGCGCTGACGGGCGCGTTTCATCCGCCGGCCGGTGCGTGTGGCACGTGGCAGGCGCTTTATCGCGGGCTAGATAAGCTCTGCACTGACCTCCAAGAGCATATCGCGATAGAGAACGATATCCTGTTTCCGGTCTTCGAATAGTGTAAGCCTTGCAGGTGGCCGCCACCGGCCAGCAACTTGCCGGAGCGCAGGGGATGAAGGACGTATTGGCGAAGCCGCCAGGATGGTGGGCGGGCATGACGCTCGCCGTTGGTTTTGCCGTACTGATCACGGTGCTGGCGTGGCCCAGGCCCGCCGAGCCTGATTTCCGTGTGGCCGTGGCATCCAGCTTTCTGGATACTGCCGAGGCTCTGATTGCCGATTTCGAGGTGCAGAGCGGATATTCCGGCGGCCTTTCAGCAGGAGGCAGCGGGCAGATCTATGCCCAAATCGTGCATGGCGCGCCTTTCGACATTTTCCTGTCTGCTGATGAAGCCCGGCCAGCGCGACTGGTTGACGAAGGACGCACGACTGGACTGCCACAGACTTATGCGCTGGGGCGGCTGGCTCTGTGGAGCCCGGATCCGCAGCGTGTCGCCGGTGATATGAGTGAGCTGCTCGCGGGTGCCGGCTGGCGCCGCATTGCCATCGCCAATCCTGATCTGGCGCCTTACGGCATGGCGGCTGTCCAGACACTGGAAACGCTGGGGATAACCCTGCCGCCGGGGCGGGTGGCGATGGGCAGCAATGCGGGCCAGGTATTTGCCATGACGGCATCGGGCGCGGCCGATATGGGTATGGTCGCGCTTGCTCTGGTGGTCAGCCCGCGCAATCCGTCTCCCGGCTCGCGCTGGGAGGTGCCGGAAACCTTCCATGCCCCGATCCGCCAGAATGCGGTCCTGCTTCGCCGCGCCGAGACGAACCCGGCCGCCCGTGCCTTTATGGACTATCTGGCTAGCGATGGCGCCCGCGCCATCATCACCTCTAGCGGCTATGGATGGCCCGATGCCTGACCTTGCGCCAGTCTGGCTTTCCATCCAGCTTGCGCTGGTCACCACGATCATCCTGCTCGCGTTGGCGACGCCGCTTGCCTGGTGGCTGGCCAATACGCGTTCGTCGTTCAAGCCGGTGATCGAGGCGGTCACGGCGCTACCATTGGTGCTGCCGCCGACCGTGCTCGGCTTCTACCTGCTGCTCATCCTGAATCCCGAGGCGCCCATCGGTGCTTTCTGGGTCAGCATGACAGGCGAAAGCCTGACCTTTTCTTTCTCCGGTCTGGTTGTGGCCTCTCTGATCTATTCACTGCCCTTTGCGGTCCAGCCCCTTCAGGGCGCGTTCGAGGCCGTTGGGCGCGGAGCGATGGAGGCGGCCGCCAGCCTGCGCGCGCGGCCGCTTGATGCCTTCTTCACCGTTGCTGTGCCACTGTCGGCGCGCGGCTTTCTCACCGCGGGTGTGCTCACCTTCGCCCATACGATTGGTGAGTTCGGCGTGATCTTGATGGTCGGGGGCAATATTCCCGGCCGCACGCGCGTCCTCTCCATCGCCGTGTTCGAACACGTGGAGACGCTGCGCTACCAGGAGGCCCACATCCTGTCTGCGGGTCTGCTCATCTTTTCCTTCGTGACGCTTCTGAGCGTTTATGCGCTTAACCGCCGGTACCGTATCCGTGTCGGGTGAGGGGCTGCATATCCGCGCCCGGTTGGACCTTGGCGGGTTCAGCCTGAGAGCCGAGACCCGCTTCCCCGCAAGCGGTGTC
>JBJHCI010000043.1:1489-9907 GCA_050485925.1 Maricaulaceae bacterium | reverse complement strand
GGTAATAGGCCGTGGCCAGCCCATGCCCGCCTGCGCCCACGATCACGACATCATAGGCGGCGCGCGGCTCGGGGCTCTTCCAGGCTTCCTGCCAGCCTTTGTGCTGGCGGAAAGCTTCGCGCGCGCCGTTGCTGACAACCCTGAATGCGGCCCCGAACTCGTGCGGCTAGCCCGTGAGGCCGGAGCCACCCTGCGGGCGGTACACGCCCGTCCGGCCGAGCCGGGTCAGCCGGAAGCTGTACCTGTACACGCCACCGGCTAGGATCTGCCCTCATAATGGGCTTGCTGTGCGGCGCTGGACGCGGGCCATCACCGGCACTTAATCTGTCGAGCGATGATTCGAGCCCGGCAAGCAAAAGGCGCTTCAGCAAGGCGCCAGCCTGACCGGCTGGCTGCCCACGCGCAGACAGCCGGAACAAAACGCCTGTCCAGATTGGTCCTGCTCGCCCTGCTGGTATTTGCCATTGTCTTCGGCGCTGTTATCTGGGCCAAGCTGCAGATGGAGTGGACCACCGCGCGGGTCGAGGCAGAGAACCGCCAGGCACGCAGCGCAGCCTTCCTCGCCGAAAGCATTACCGGCCGGCTTTCCGAAGCCCGCGGCGCGCTGAACTTCGCTGCATCGGGGCTGCAAGGCGGTGAAAGTCCCGGGAACCGCGACAGGATTGTTCAGGATCTGGTCCGCTCCTCCCACATTTCAGGCGCGGCACTATGGATGCCGGGCGGTGAACCCGTCAGCGCCGGAGAACTGCCCTCAGACCTTGCAGGCGCCGCTGACGCGGCTCTCGGCAGCCCGCAATGGATCGCCGCGATCGCCGGGCCGGACGGATTGGTGGTGCTGGCAGCGCCTGTGCAGCACGAGGACGGTCAGGTCGGCACCCTGCTGGCCTTTGCCGAACCCGAGCGGCTGATGGGTAGCGCCGACGGCAACCGGATTGCCGTGCTGACCGACGGCCTTGGCCGTACGCTCGCGCTCCACCCCCCTGCCAACTTTAGCGGTGCGCCGTTGGCCGCGGAGCGCTTCGGCCTGGAGACCCAGCGCGTGCGCGCCACGGGCGACAGAGGTGGCGGGGCGATATCGGGAGCCAGCATTGGCGGTGTCGATCATATTCTCGGCGTGGCCCGGCTGGGCGACGCCCCGCTTTATGTCTATGCGCTTGCACCCAGCGGGCTGAACATGGTCGCGTGGAACGCGACGCTGGTTTTCCACGCCTTGCTCTTCTTCGGGCCGCTGTTTACCGCCATCGCATTTTACGTCGTGCTTCTCATGCAATCGGGCGCGCTCAAAAAGGCCGAGGCCCGCCTTTTGGACTCCGAACGGCGCTTCCGCCTCGCCATTGAAGGCGCGCGATGTGGCGTGTGGGACTGGGATATCGGCACGGACGAAGTCTTCATCACCGACTCCTTCGCGCGCATGCTGGGACTGGCAGATGCCACGAGCCTGTCGGGTAGCGATTTCATGCAATTGCTCTCGTCGGAGGACCGTTCACGCCTGCGTACCGCGATACGGGCCGCAGCGCGGGCGGAAGAGGTTGATCTGGAGGTGCGTGCCCAGCAACTGGCCGTCTGGGTACAGATGCGGGGCCGCATATTGCCCAGCGAGGGCGCGTCAGACGGGCCACGTCTGGTTGGGGTCGCCATTGATGTCACCGAACGCAAGGGAGCGCAGGCCCGCGTGGCAGCAGCCGAGACCCGGTTGCGCGCGGCGCTGGAGTCCATGACGGAGAGTTTCGCGTTGTGGGATTCACGTCGCCGGCTGGTTCTCTGGAACCGGAAATTCCGCGAGTTCTTCCGCCTGCCCGAAGGCGCACTGCGACCCGGCATGGCCTATGAGGCGGTGGAGGCCGCAGCCGCCGCCTCCATCATCGATGTGCACAATAGCGAGAACGACGGCCAGTCCTACCAGATGGAGCTCGCAGACGGACGGTGGCTACATTATTCTGAACGTCAGACCGCCGATGGCGGGCTTGTCAGCGTCGGGGCCGATATCACCCTGCTCAAGCAGCAGGAAACCGAGCTGATCGAAAGCGGCCAGGAACTGCGCCAGACGGTCGAGACGCTCCAGCAATCGCGCAAGCAGATTGAGGAGCTCGCCGAAAGCCATCGCCGCGAAAAGTTGCGCGCAGAGGAGGCCAACCGCTCCAAATCGGAATTCCTGGCCAATATGAGTCACGAGCTGCGCACGCCACTAAATGCCATTATCGGCTTCTCCGAGATGATGCGCGAGCAGATGTTCGGCCCTCTTGGCCATGACCGTTATGTCGAATATGCGGGCGATATCCACAATTCGGGCGGCCATCTGCTCTCGCTCATCAACGATATTCTCGACATGTCCAAGGTCGAGGCCGGCAAGTTCAACCTGCAGACAGAGCCGCTCCAGGCCGGGGAAATCATCGAGCAATGCGTGCGCCTGATCTCAGCCCGCGTGCAGGAAAAGAGCCTGCAATTGCATGTGGAGGCCAGCGGCCTGCCCGAGGTGGAGGCTGATCCGCGCGCGCTCAAGCAGATACTGCTCAACCTGATGACCAACGCGGTGAAATTCACCCCTGAGGGTGGGCGCGTCGCTATCCGGGCCTTCGAGGCCGCCGACGGGATCGTCCTGCAGGTGGCCGACACCGGGATCGGCATCGCCGGGGAAGACCTGCCCCGCCTCGGCCGCCCGTTCGAACAGATCGAGAGCCAGCACTCCAAGAGCCATCAGGGGTCGGGGCTGGGCCTTGCCTTGTCGAAATCCCTCGTGGAGCTGCATGGTGGCGAATTGCGGATCGATTCCGTCCTGGGCAAAGGCACGACCGTATCCTTCACCATTCCGGCCGTGCCAGTAGGCGAAACCCCCCAAGCGGACGGTGATGGCAGCGGCGCGGTTACGGAAGCCGCCGAGTAGGCACCGCGTCAGCGCTCAAACACGATTTCCGGCGCAGGCCGGTTCGCGTCATTGGCAGTCTCCAGCATGGCGCGTGCCGCCCGCTCGAACGCACCGGCGAGCGGCCCCTCTTCCAATGCAACGAGACGGCCCGCATCGCTGGCTTCACGCAAAGAGGGATGAAGCGGTATCTCCCCCAGGAAGGGGATCCCCATCAGCTCGGCTTCCGCGCGCGCACCGCCCCGACCGAAAATCTCTGTTCCCTCCCCGCAATGCGGGCACAGGAAGAAGCTCATATTCTCCACCATGCCGAGCACGGGAATGGCGGTGCGTTCAAACAGCGCCATCGCCTTCTTGGCATCGTCGAGCGCGATGGTTTGCGGCGTGGAGACAATGACTGCGCCCGTAATCGGTATGCCTTGCGCGATGGCGAGCTGTGCATCGCCCGTGCCCGGCGGCATGTCGATAATCAGCACATCCAGCGGACCGTCACCGCCTGCCCAATCCACCTCATTGAGGAACTGGCGGATCGCGCCGGTCACCATCGGTCCGCGCCAGACGACCGGATCACGCTCGCCGACCAGAAACCCCATCGAGACCAGTTTCACGCCATGAGCGGTCAGCGGCTGGATGCCGGCATCGGTCTTGCGCAGGCCCGGCGCATCTGTCAGGCCGAACAGGCGCGGCGCGCTGGGGCCATATATATCGGCATCAGCAAGGCCGGTTTTCAGCCCCATCCGGGCACAGGCTCCGGCGAGATTGGCAGCGATTGTGGATTTGCCCACCCCGCCCTTGCCCGAACCCACGGCGATGATGAAGCGCGCAGGCGGCGTTGCAGAGGCGGCGGACTTGCCCTGGGATCCCCCTCTGCCGGGCCTGGCCGCCGTTTGCGCCTCGAAAACGACCCGCACGCGCGTGACGCCTTCAAGGGCGCCCAGCGCGGTTTCAACCGCCGTCCTCAGCGCGGCGGTGTCCGCGTCACCTGTCCCGGGGTTGAGAACCACCGTGATCACGCCATCACGCAGATCCAGACCCTGAACCCGTCCGTTCTGACCCAGCGGGCCGCCGCCCGATGGATCGGTTATCGTGTCCAGCGCGGCCCGTGCCGCCAGCATCAACGCATCGCTCATGGGCCAGCACTTAACGCAGCAGATCACCTTGCGCCATAGCCGGCACCCTCACCGGATGGATCAAAAGCACGCGTGCCGGGCGATTTCCCCTTCCTGACCCCTCGACGCACCGTTATGGTAAACGCGCTGTTAACCATAACGGCGCGGCTGAGGGGGCGCTGCTGCGAGTTTGGTACAGCAGAAGGCAGTCGGGGGGAGCCGAACCGCGTATGGCAAGTGAGCGAGAGTCCCGCTACCGTAATCCATATGATGACGGAGCCAGTCCCGTTGCCATGGGGCTTGCCGGTCTGGTGCTGGTGGTCATCCTGCTGGTTGCAGGCTGGATCATGCTCCCCTGCCATTGGGTTCCAGGCATCAAACCGTGTGGGGAGCCGCCACCGCCACGCGATGAGGTGCGCAGGGCAATCGACAATAGTTGTCGCGCGCCCGATGCCCAGCAGGATCGGGCGGGTGAAAGCTACGATCTCAGCTGCGGCTGTGTCGCCAGCCGGCTTGTTCCCTACACAGTCACCGCCGGCCAGCCCGGGCTTACCGATGAGGGCATCTGGTCGCTCTACCGTGCCCTGGTCGACACGACATCCCCGGCCACCTTCTACCGGCTGGATGATGTGCTGGGCTACCAGGACACCGTCCTTTACCAGAATGCGATAACGCGGCGGGAGGACGATGGCGGGTGCGTCCGGGTCATACCGGTCTCCGACATCGACCAGTACCCGGCTCAGCCCTGGCCCGTCAGTGAGGGCTGCAGCGAACGATTGCTGGACGAATATGCGTCAGGCCTGGACGGCGAACCCGTGCCGCATACCCGCGGCAGCTATGTCACGGTTCATGTTGACTGGGAACGGCGGCGGCGGGCCATCTGCCTGCCACGCGAGTCCGCTTCGCGCCTTTTTGCCGACGGCGCACGTTACTGGCTGCTGCGCGGTGACGCCGAACTGTCGCGCCATGATGTGCAGTGCCTCGCCGAAACCAGCCTGCGTGACAGCCGCGAACTGATGGCCTGCGCGGGCGGTTGGCGCGGGGGGATCACCTGGATCGACAACCTTCCCCGACAGACCGCGCTGGACGGCGCCATGCGCTATTGGCACCAGGCCTCGGACTGGGGACGCCCCTTCGGCGCACAAGCCTCCATCATGGCCCAGCGCCGTCTGCAGGCGCACATGGTGCAGTGCCTGTCCTCAGCCGACGGGACCAGTCTGCGCCGCCTGGTGCACGGCGGTCCGGATGGGCGGAGCGAGGCGGTTCTGCTATCCCTGCGCCAGCGCGCGCTCGCCGCCCTTGGATATTACGGCGGCCCCATCGATGGCCAGTACACCGCCGAAACACGCGATGCCACACGCGGATTCCAGCGCGAGCTCGGCTATGACGAAACCGGCACGCTGACCCCGCGCCAAACCACCCTTCTGATCTGCCACGCGGCCCAGACCGCGCGTGATGCGGAGGTGCAGAACGCGCTCGGCATCATGTATGCGATCGGCCTTGGCGTGGCGGAGAATATCGATCTGTCGCTGGAATGGCTGGAGACGGCCGCCCGGCGCAATGACCGCGATGCCTATCTCAACCTCGCGCTGATCTATGGCACCGGGCAGGTGCTCGGCAGCTACCGGCTCTGCGGGGTTACCGAAAACGCCGAGCAGGCCGACGCTTATCTGCGCGAAGCCGCCCGCCTGCGCCACCCGCGGGCCATGCAATGGTGCAATACGCTGGGGTGCGGACCCGGTCAGCTGAGCTCCAGCGAGCGCTGGCGGCGCATACAGGAATTGCTCGCCGCGGAGGGTTGGCCGTCCAACAATTTCCTCGATCCCGAGCTCGGACCACTCCAGGACTCCTGCCTGCACGCCGAAACCCGTCATGGAGCCGGTCCGCCATGAGTAGCATCACCCCGCGCCGCGCCCCCCTGAAAACTGCCGCCACCTGCCAAGGAGACCCGTCATGAGCGTCCCCACCCCTGTTACCGGCCTTGTCACAGGCCTCCTCACGCTCGCCCTGCTGACCGGCTGTCACCACCGGTCGGCACCTGAGGTGATTGCGTTGCCGGTGCAGCCCAGCGTGCCCCTGCGTGACGCCTTCTCCCTGGAAGTGGCTGAGCGCATCTGCAATATCGACAGCCTGACGCGCCAGTATTCGGCCTACCGTACGGAAGTGCGCAATCTGCAGTCTGACGAGGTCTCCTCATTTTATGCCCCGGAAACCCATGGCGCCCATACCGAGGCCGAGATCAATGAGCAGGTGATCCGCCCCTCACCCGGCCCCCAGACCGCGCAGGTAGAACTGGTGCGTACGCTCGAGCTTGATGTTGACGCTTCTTACCGCTTTGCCACCGCCTCCTGTCAGGCCTATGCGGTGTGCATGTATCAGCATCGGTATAACGAACAGGCGTGCCGGGAAGGGCGGCGGGAATGGAACGCCGCGCAGGCCCGGTTTGACGGGCTTTCCGCCCGGATTGCCAGCACGCGCGTGGAACTGGCCCGCACGGCGCGGCCCGCTTATCCGATCCGCCCGCGCCCCGTACCCACCGCTCCGGCCTGCAGCGACCGGATGGGCGGAATATTCTCCACTGCCGGCTGCAGGCCCTGAGACCGCCCCGTTAAGGCTGAAGGAAGCGGCAGGGCGCGCACGCATTCAGGCTTTGACACCGCGTGCAGATATATTGGCTTGATTGCACTTTGCCTTAGCGGCTACACCGGCCAGTGGAGAGGTGGCCGAGTGGTCGAAGGCGCTCCCCTGCTAAGGGAGTATACGCCAAAAGCGTATCGTGGGTTCGAATCCCATCCTCTCCGCCAGATTTCCTTCCAATTTCAATAAATTGGATAGATGGCGGCCGCGAGATTCCAGTCATCAGGCTCCGCAGCCAGCTAGAACCCCGCAAGGCCCGCTACCGTTAGGAGAGCTGCCGCCGGATAGGCCCGACCCTTGCTGGTCTGGCGCGATGCCATGATCCCCGAGAAGCATCGAGATTATGATTCCACCCAGCAAGGCGAGGAAACAATCGAGATGTCACCTTCGCTGCGCCCGGCGACGTGCGTGACAAAGTAGGACATGCGCTCTGCTCCCCAACGCTGGACCGCCGGAATCTGGAGTTTTCCGGCTGTGATCACGCCAGCGGGCTGGCCATGCCACCAGCCATTCCCGTCAATTTCCTCCATCCATGACCCGGACCATCGGATAAGCGGCGAGCCCGCATTACGCTCCGAAGCGTTCGATCCGGAACGGCGACAGATCGATAGGCGGCAGCACCCCGAGGGCAAGACATTCGACCTGCTCGGCGGTTATGGCCGCCGCAGTAAGGCCCAGATGCTGGTGGCCAAAAGCATAGAGCACGCGCGGAGACGCCTCCAATCGCCCAATCGCGGGCAGATAGTCCGGCAGGGTGGGCCTCGGCCCGCACCAACGATCAAGCGTGCCATTCATGGGCAGTCCGAGTGTTTTTGCGAGCGCCTCCAGCATCTGCCATTTGCGCCTGTCAGGCGGCGCATAGGGCTGGCCGAACTCGACCATGCCAGACAGGCGGAGCCCACCGTCAAACGCCGCTGCGACCACCGAGTATTCCTCAAATACCGTCAGGGGAAGCGTATCGGGCCAGCCGTGAACCGGGGTCTGTATGGAATAACCGCGCTCGCCGATCAGGGGCGGTCGGATGCCGAGCCCTTCCAAAATGGGTGCCGAACCGGCACCGGCCGCAACGAGCGCCATATCGGCCCGCACCCTGTCATGGCTGGCGAGATGTACTTCCACATATGCCGGCGTTGTGGTCAGCCCTGTCACGCTGGCGCGCACGTCCCGGCCGCCAGCCTTGCGGAAACTCGACAAAAGCCCCTGGTGCAGGCCGCCGGGATCGAAGACCTGCCCGGTCCCCTGAAACCGGATCCCACCCGCGGGTCTGCGTGACAGAACTGTGTCGTACGCTGAAAGTTCCGCTTCGGTCATCGGCCGGAAGGAAGCCGATCCCAAAGGCGCTGATGACCACGCCTCCAGGCCCTTTCGCGCACGACCGGGAGCGAACCATACAATGCCGTGACCATCTGCGCGGACAGATTCGGGTGGCAACTCCCCCGCCTGCAGCAGGCGCTGCCACGAATCCATGGCTCCTGCGAGCAGCTCGGTTAGGGCCGCCGTCCCGGCCCGATGACGGCGTGGTAGGCTGGCCACCGCGAAACGTGCCGCCCAAGGCAGCCACAGCCCCGCATCCCTCAAACGGAAATCCAGCGGACCTCCAAACGCAAACAGCCGACCCGGAGATGATACCAACGCGTTCAGCGATGCCAGCGGCGCGCACTGTTCGGTAGCGATATGGCCGATATTGCCGTAGGCGGCCGCCCGACGCGGATCACCAGGATCGATCAGCGTCACGGCAAGGCCGGCCCGCTGGAGCCGCAGTGCGCAAGCTGCGCCGACGATCCCCGCGCCGATTACGACGCATGTCCTGTC
>JBJHCI010000043.1:0-1479 GCA_050485925.1 Maricaulaceae bacterium | reverse complement strand
GTCTCACCCTTTTTGTCAGCTCCGATCACGCCGCATCATCCTGCAAAGGCGTGTCCGGAAAGAGATTATCGAGACTCTCTGCCGGGCGGGTAAACCAGTTGGGGCCGGTCTCGGTCATATAGAAATGGTCCTCAAGGCGTACGCCAAACTGTCCGGGCAGGACCAGCATCGGCTCATTGGAGAAACACATGCCGCTGTCCAGCACTGTCCTGTCGCCACGGACCAGGTATGGGGCCTCGTGAATGTCCAACCCTATGCCGTGACCTGTGCGGTGGGGCAGTCCAGGGAGGCGGTAATCCGGCCCATAGCCTTGCGCGGCGAGATAGGTCCGCACAGCATGATCCACGTCCTCGCACGCCACTCCGGGACGCGCGGCTTCAAAGGCAATCATCTGGGCCTGCCGTTCGTGCTCCCAGACCTTACGGAATACGGCTGAAGGCTCCCCGAACACATAGGTGCGCGTGATATCGGACTTGTAGCCGTCCATCATGGTGCCGGTGTCGATCAGCACGACATCGCCTTCGGCGAGCCGCCTGTCCGTCTCACCACCATGAGGCAGACAGCTATCATCTCCAAACGATATCAGGCAGAAGAAGCTCCCCCCCTCCCCGCCCAGCAAACGGTGCTGGTCATTGATGAAGCTGGCCAGCTCCGAAGCCTTGATGCCCGCTTCCAGACTGGCGTGGGCACGCCGCTGCACCTCCAGGGTTATTCTCTTGGCATGGGAAAGCAGCGCCAGTTCGGCGGGTGACTTGCGTGAGCGCAACATCTGAAGCCTCGCCGAACCGTCGCGCAGACGCTCCACGCCCGCGGCCCTGCCAAGCGCTGTCCAGCTCCAGACCGGCATGTGGCCATCCAGCTCGATTATGCCATTTCTGACCCTGTCGGCTATCAGGGCGAAGGGAGATTCGTCCTCTTCCCAAGCCAGAATGGTGCCGGGCAATTGTGCCGCCGCCTCGATTTTTCCCACCTCAAACTGCGGCGCGACATAGTCCAGCCGGCCGTCGGCGTGGATCAACGCCGCAACCACACGCTCGCTTGGCGACCAGTTCAGTCCGGTGAAATAGCGCAGCCCTCCGCTCGACCCGATAACGGCCACCGATGCCCCTGCATCCCCAAGGCCGGACGCAAGCGCCTGTACGCGCTGCTGACGTTCGGCAGCGGTGATGGGGGGCGGTGCTGACAGCATATAACCTCCAAATGTATATTGTATCCGATTTTAGATCGTGCTCAACTGACGGGCAAGCGGGCGCTGACAGCGGGAAGGAAAATACATGGTCGTGACGGTTCTGCTTGGAGCGCTGACCCTTCTGGCTGTCATCTATATCGTCCAGCTTGTACGCGCCGCCCGGGCCAAAGGCATGCTGCGCCCCAGTCTGGAAGGACTGGGCATTGGCGCGGTCGCCAATTTCTTCGACGCGCTGGGCATAGGCTCGTTCGCTCCGACAACGGACGATTCAAGGGCATGCTGGGGCTGGC
>JBJHCI010000042.1:0-10033 GCA_050485925.1 Maricaulaceae bacterium | reverse complement strand
GCTAAACGCTAGGCGTCCTGATTGACCGCGAAGCAGGCCTCGTTCAGACGAGCAAGGCGCGCACACACGGCCCGGGCCGTACCCTGCTCGATAGCGTCAAAACGCGCGCGCCAAAGCGTGCGGCCATCGCGCTGGATCGCTTCGGTTACCTGCCGGCCCGCACCAAGTTCCGGTGCAAGAGCGAGTACCGTTTCCAGCCGCGCACGCGCCACGGCTTCGGAGCCGAACGCGCCGACCTGTACTGCCCAGCCGGTATAGCCCGGCGATGACGCAGGCGCCGCCGAGCTGGCCGCAGACACAGCCAACAGGCTCGGCTCCTCTCTCGCCTCTGCGCGGGATGGGCGGGCCAGATCCGGCGTGTCTTCCAGCACCACGCGCACGGGCGGGGCGGCTTCGGTGGAGCCCATGGCGGTGGGGCCGGGCAGGTGGGAGAGTTCGGCGCTGAGGATTTCCTGCTCGCGGATCGGGCTGAGGCGCGGGGCGTTGAGGCTGGCCAGCAGCACACCCTGACGGCGCGCGTCGAGCGTGGAGAAGGCCGCTTCTACCAGTTCCTCGGCATGGGCGTCGCGTACCGGAGCGGTCGCGCCGCCCATCACCACAGCGACGAGGCGTGTGCCATCGCGCTCGCCGGTCACCACCACGTTGAAGCCCGATGCGCGGATATAGCCGGTCTTCAGCCCGTCAATTCCGTCCACCCGGCCAACGAGCGTGTTGTGATTGGTGAAGGTGCGCCCGTCATAGCGGAAGCTGCGTTCGCCGAAATAATGGAAATACTGGGGAAAGTCGCGGTGCAGTGCGTGGGCGAGGCGGGCCATGTCCCGCGCTGTGGTGCGCTGGTTGGCGTCGGGCAGTCCGGAGGCATTGCGAAACAGTGTCGCCGTCAGGCCCAGCTCCACGGCACGCGCCGTCATCGCTTCGGCAAAGGCCGCTTCGCTGCCGGCCAGATGCTCGCCCACCATGGCCGCGACATCATTGGCGCTGCGTATCGTCAGGGCGCGGATCGCCGTCTCTGTGCTGATCCTGCCACCAATGGGCACGCCGAGCCTGGAAGGGGGGCGCGAGGCGGCCTCCCGGCTCATCATCATCTGGGTCTGCAAGGTCAGCTCGCCGCGCTCCAGCGCTTCAAACAGCATGTAGAGCGTCATCATCTTGGTCAGCGAGGCGGGATAGCGCCGGGCGTCGGCCAGCCGGGAATGCAAGACCTCGCCAGTGTCCATATCGGCCACGAAGGCGGCGTATCGGTCCTGACCATGGCTTGAAGCGCTGAACGCGGCCAGCGTCAGCGCAAGCGCCAAAAATGCACCCAATACCCGAAGTGTCATAGGCCCGGAGGATCGCTGCAAAGCGTTTCCGGCCCGTTAACCGCCTCTCCCGACTTATTTTTTGTGCGCTGCACAAAAATGGTTGACGCGGGGTGGGGGATTCGGCATATTTGCTGCAGTTGCGAATGGCAATCCGAGGACAAGAACCGATGTCAGACGATGCACAGACCCCGCTACCGGCGACAGCCGAAAGCGTAAAGGCTGAGCTCAAAGAACCGGTTACGCCGTCCAAGGCGGCGGAAAAGCCGGGCCTTCAGCAAAAACGCGTTACCAAGCCGGCGGCCGCACCTGCGAAGAAGGCCGCCTCCAAGAAGCCGGTTGCAAAACCGGCGGTCAAACAAGCGGTCAAAGCGGTGAGCCCCGCCAAGGCCGCAGCCCCAAGCGCCCCCCGGGCGAAGATGCCGGCCACCCGCCAGCCTTCGCCGCCGCGTAAATACGCGGGCCAGATCACAGGAGATACTCCCATGGCCACCGCCGCCAAGAAAGACTTTGCCAAGGAAACCATCGAGACCTTCACCTCGGCTTCGAACGAAGCCCTCAAAGAAGGTTTTGAGAAATCCCTCGGCGCGATGAGCGAGTTCAGCGCGTTCCAGAAAGACTCCGTGGAAGCCGTGATCGCTTCGGCCACCACCACGTCGAAAGCCATTGAAGAGCTGAATGCTCTGGCGGTCGGCTATGCCAAGAAGTCGGTGGAAGACGGCATGAGCGCCGCCAAGTCGCTGGCCAGCGCCAAGTCGGTACAGGAAGTGATCGAAATCCACGCCGACTACACCAAATCCTCGCTGGAGGCCTACCTCGCCGAGATGAACAAGGTCTCAGACCATGTGTCCGCGATGGTGAAAGACTCCATGAAGCCGCTCAATGACCGTTTCGCCGCGGCTGTTGAGATGATGCAGTCGCAGCGCTAGACGTCGCTACTGCATAAAAAATTCCGGGCGCGCTCCTTTATGGAGCTGCGCCCGGCAACAAGTCCTCCCTGACTGGCCCGGCTTTTATGCCGGGCCTCTTTTTTTGCACTCTAGCAGTGCGGCGCCTTGTCATACAAATGAAAAAGAGCGGCACGGCCGCCGCCCGTCGGAAAACAAGGCTGTGGCCCGGAAAAGCAACCGCCCAAAACGACGTACCCCGGCAGCGATGGGGCGCTGCCGGGGTACGGCATGGTCAGCACTGCAGGCTGTCAGAACTCAGGCTTTGGACGTCGCGAACGGATCGGCATTGGCGGCGGCCGCAGGGCGCGCTGCGGCGCTGGTGCCGGACGGCGAGGCCGAGCTCGGCGGTGCGGGCGGGGCCGAAGCGGTCTTGGGCTTGTCTGCCGATGACGGTGCGGACGTGTTCGCGGCCGGCTTGTCGGAGATGGGGTCGGAGGCGCGCCGACAATGCCCGTCAAAGTAGGCCCCGCTTTCCACCGCCAGCGTGGCGTGAATGATGTCACCCTCGATACGCGCGGTGGAAGCCAGCTGTACCTGGCGCGCGCGTAGCGAGCCTTCTATGCGACCGCGCACGACCACGCTTTCGGCGACGACCTCGCCCTTGACGGAGGCTTCCTCACCAATGGTGAGCGAGCCGGCGCGCACATCGCCTTCCACCGAGCCGTCAAGCTGTACCTCACCCTCGGAGGTGATGGAGCCGACAATGGTGAGATCAGCGCTGAGAATGGACGGGGCCTTGTTCGATTTCATGGCGGACCTTTTGGCTGGGGGAGGCGGGGTTCCCGCGTCGGGCGCGGGAGCATCCTTTTTACTGAACATAATGTCCTGCTCTCAAGAAACGTTCGGGGTCCAGATGATTGCCTCTGAACCAGACTTCATAGTGCAGATGCGTGGCCGTTGACCGGCCGGTCGTGCCCATTCCCCCGAGGCGTTGTCCTGCTTCGACACTGTCACCGCGGCGCACGTCGATAGTGTGCAGGTGCGCATAGCGCGTCCTGAAACCATAGCCGTGGTCAATCTCCACCGTCCTACCATAACCCGAGCGCCAGCCCGCGTAAACGACACGGCCTGCAGCGCCTGCCACAATCGGCGTGCCACGTGCACCGGCAAAGTCCAGCCCACTATGGAAAGCCGGGCGGCGGGTGAACGGGTCGATGCGCGAGCCATAGCCGCTGGTTTCACGGTGCGGGCCGCTGACCGGCAGGCGCACCGGCGTGGCCGTGAGGGCGCGTTCCAGCTCCTCCAGCTCAACCAGCCGCGAGGCGATCCGGGCCACGCGCGCGTTGAACGGATCGGACAGATCAAGCCCCTCGCCAATCAGCGTGCTGTCGTCCAGTGCGATGAAAGGACCGCCTGTACCGCCATCGGCGCGCGTGTTCTCGCGCACCACTTCTTCCAGGCGCAGTCCGGTCAGGCGCAAGACGGCCCGAAGGTTCTCAAGGCGCGCCTCGGCGGATTCCTCCGCGCGCGACAGTGCCTCTTCCTGTTCGGCCATCAGGCCGGCGACCCGCCCTTCGGCCCCGTCGCCACCGGCATCGGCGGATGTGGTACGCAGAAGGGACTCGCGCGGGGCGGTGTCGGCGCTGACGGCTGCCATCAATATCCGCCCCTCATCCAGGCTCGGGCTGAGATGGCGCTCGCCGATCTGCAGGTCGTCCGCGAAATCAAGCAGGCGGCGTAGCGTGTCATGGCGGATCTGGAACTCGCCGGCGGTCCGGTCGAATGCGTCGGAGCGCGATTCCATGAAGGCGATGGCGGCAGCCTCAGCCGCGCGCGCCTCTTCAAGCTGGGACTGGTAGACAGTGATGGTTTCGTTGAACCGGGCGGATCGCGCCATGTCCGCGCGCGCTTCCAGTATCATGTTGACAGTGGTGATGGTGAGCCAGATAGCCAGGGCGCAGGCCGCAGCCAGCGCCCCAATCTGCATCTCGGTGGTCACGGCAAAATACTGCACATGACCATCGCTGCGATGGTATATCTGCCGGTCGGGGAAGCGTTGTTTCACAAGCTCCCAGGGACCAGCGAGAAGACGTTTCACCATGCGCTCCCGCCCGCTTAATTTATGCGTTCCACCCGCGTGCTGGCGAACCTTCGCACAACACGGTGACAATTATCAACAGGGGGAATGCAATCGCGGGGCCATAAGTGCTGCGCCTGCAGGTTGAGCGCTTATATCAGCAATGGTTTCAGTCGCTTGCGGAAGCCCGCGGCAGCAGGGGACGATAGAAGTCTGCTTCCAGCCCCGCCTGTTCGCGGGCCAGCGCGTTAACAGGCAGTTTGAGCCCGCCCGGGAATCGCTCCCGTACCAGCGCGTGAAAGCGCTCGCGCGGGGACTGTGACCTTGCGGTACAGACATGGCCGAACCAGCGCCTGCCCGCGGCCACATGACCGATCTCCTCGGTATAGATCACCTCCAGCACCGCCGCGCTGTCGCCATCTCCAGCGGCCTTGAGCCGCTCCATCATGCCGGGTGTCACATCCAGCCCGCGCGCTTCGAGCACCAGCGGTGCGATGGCAAGGCGCGCAGCGATATCGTCTGACGTGGCCATGGCCGCGCCCCACGGCCCGTCATGGGCGGGCATCGCGCCGTAATGGCTGTTCAGCGCCGCGAGCCGTTCCGATACCATGAGGAAATGGCGGGCCTCATCCGCGCCCACGTCTATCCAGTCCGTAATGAAGGCGGCGCGCGTCTCGCCTTCAAGCTCAGGGCTGGCGGCAAAGCGGGCAACAAGGTCGAAGGCCAGATCAATGGCGTTGAACTCAATATGGGCCACGGCGTGCATCAGGGCGGCGCGCCCGGCCAGGCTGTTCAGCCGCCGCCGAGGCACTTTGGCGGGCGGGACAAGGCGCGGCTGGTCAGGCCGCGCAGGCCGGTCCGGCGCCGTGCCCTGCCAGCCGGGATCAAACGCCAGCGCGCCGCCGCGCCAGCCGGTGGCTACCTCCAGTGCGCGTGCCGCTTTGTCTTGCGGGATGGCGGTCTGGAGAACCGAAATGGCGGCAGATTGCAGGCACGGTGACACTAGAGGGCCTTCACCGCATCCAGCACCTCTTCGGCGTGGCCGGCGACTTTCACTTTCGGCCAGATATTCACGATCCGTCCGTCCGGTCCGATCAGGAAGGTGGCGCGTTCAATGCCCATATAGGTTCGCCCGTACATGCTCTTTTCCTTCCACACGCCATAGCGCTCGCACACATCGCCCTCGGCATCAGAAGCCAGAATAACCTTAAGGTCATGTTTGGTGCGGAACTTGCCATGTTTGGCAACCGTATCTTTGGAGACGCCGATGACAATCGCACCTGCTGCCTCGAACTCGTCAATTTTTTCGCTAAACCCGATAGCTTCCTTGGTACAGCCGGGCGTGTCGTCTTTCGGATAGAAATAGAGAACCACGCTCTTGCCCTTGATCCCGGACAGGGTGACGGTGCCTGCGCCGTCTGTAGGCATGGAAAAGTCCGGGGCCTTGTCGCCGGGATTGAGGCTGGTCATGCGTTCTCTCCTTGCTGTGCGTCCGTTAAGGACGAACCTCCACCCGCAGATGTGGGTGCGTTTGCACCCGCGTCCAGTGTTCCGCAGTGAAACAGGTTGCCCTTGATAGCCAGAAGCGCCCGCCTTGCCCTGATCTACCTGCTGGAGGCAATAGCTGTCCTGCTGGCGCTGGTGATCTTTGCCGCGGCGGCGCTGCTGTGGCGGCTGGCCAGCGGGCCGGTGGATCTTGATGTGCTGGCTGCGGGCCTACGCCCGTCCATCGCCGCCGCGCTCGGCGGGGAAGAGGCCCGTTATGCCGGGGCCACGGTGCGCTATGCGCCGGACCTGACCGCGCTGGTGGTCGACATGCGCGGCGTGCAGGTGGCGGGCGGGGACGGCGAGGTGCTGGCCGAGGCCGAGCGCGTGGAACTGGCCCTGGCGCTCGATCAGCTGGTCATCGGGCGGGTGCGCCCGGTGGCGATTGCGGCCGAGGGCGGTGTGTTCACGCTGCGCCGGGGGCTGGACGGCACGCTGTCGGCCACGCTGGGCCGGGGCAGCGCGCGGGCCGGGCAGGCGCAGATGGCCGCCGGTGCCGGTCCGCTCGTCTCGCGTCTACGCCGCGCCGATATCCGCTCCGCAGAGTTGCGCGTGGAGGACGAGATCAGCGGGCTGTCCGTCCGCTTCGCCGATACCCATGTCCATCTCAATCTGGACGGGGACGCCCGCCAGCTCTCCGCGCGCGCACACCTGCTCGCCCCGGCCGGCCCGGTGCCGGTGGAACTCAATCTGGAAACCGGTGCGCGCTATGAGGACGTGTTCCTGGCGTTTTCCACCGAAGGGCTGGTGCCTGCCTCGCTCGGACCCTTGCGCGGGGATTGGGCGCCGGTATCGCGCATGGATTTCCCGCTGGATGCGCAGATCGTGCTGGATGCGGGCCGGCAGACAGGCCTGCGCGCGCTGGAGTTGGAGCTGGCTGCCGGGCAGGGCCATTGGCGCGGGGCGCAAGGCAGCCTGCCCGTGGAGTCCGCCGCCGTCAGCGCGTCGCTGGATACCGGCGCGGGCGCGCTCGACATCCGCCGCCTGACGCTGGACAGCGCGCTGGCCCGGCTGGACCTTTCCGGCCGTGTTTTCGACTTTGCCGGCTTTGATAATGCCCTGCCGACCCGCGCGCGTTATGCGCTGGCGCTGCAGGAGGGCGGGTTCACGCTGGAGGATGTGTTTCCCGGCCCGGTGGACTGGGGGCGCATCGCGCTGGAAGGCCGGATTGATCTGGAAGAATGGCGGATCGGGTTTGAACGGCTGGAGGCCAGCCTGCTCGGCGTGGAGGGGCGGCTGGCGGGCGATATCGCCCTGTCGGAGACGGCCGTTGGCCTGCGCCCGCAGATCAATCTGGAAGGGGTGATAGAGGGCACCATCACCAAGCCGTCCGTACTGGCGCTGTGGCCGGTCGAGTTTGCGCTCGGCGCGCGCGACTGGGTGAGCCAGTCCATCCTGGCCGGCCAGCTGACCAATGCGCGTATGCGTATCAATATTCCCGCCGAGGCCTTCGAGGCCGGCCAGCTGCGCGACGAGGACCTGTCGCTGGCCTTCGACTTCTCCGGCGCGCGGGTGCGCTATATCTCCACCATGACGCCATTGGAGGGCCTGTCCGGCTCGGCCGAGCTGCGCGGGGCCTCGCTCTCCCTGCAGGGCCGCAACGGGCGGATCGGCGATCTCGCGATCGACAGCGTGTTTGTGGACATTCCCCGTTTCGTGCCGCGCGGCGCGCCGGCCCGGTTTGGCGGAGAGGGGCGCGGGGATCTGCCGGGCTTCATTGCCCTTCTGGACGAACCGCCCCTGGCGCTGGCCTCCTCCTATGGCATCGATCCGGGCGCGCTGGCCGGCGAGGGCGCGGTGCGTTTCGAGATCACGCGCCCCATGCTCAGCCATGTCCCCTACGAGGATATCGGGTTTGATGTCTCCGGCCGGTTTGCGGGTGCCTCCGGCCCCAGCGGAATTGGCGATATACGCTTTACCGATGGGGATCTGAGCTTCCAGGCCGATAGTGAGGGTCTGCTGGTTGCCGGCGAGGTGGGAGCGGGCCGCTCACGCGCGCGGCTGGAGTGGAACGAGCGCTTCCAGCTTCCCGAGGGCCAGCCCTCCACCCGGGTGCGCCTGGTCTCCAATGCCGATGCGCGCGATCTTGATCTGGCCGGCATTCCCGCACGCAATTTCATCGACGGACGGATCGGGCTGGACGCGGCCTTCTCCGGCAACGGGTTCGATTTTGACCGCCATGTCGTGCTGGCTGACCTCACCGAGGCCAGCCTGGTGCTGCCTGACGGGCTGTGGACCAAGCCGCGCGGTGTGCCTGCCGCGCTGGAGCTGGTGGCCGCGCGCGCTGACGGGGGCGGCATGGCGTTGGAGCGTCTGGCCATTCTGGGCGAGGATGTGGATGTGCGCGGGGTTGCCCTGCTGGGCGGGGATGGCCGGCTGGTCAGCGCGGATATGGAGCGCATCGTGATTGGCGGACGGGCCGATCTGGCCTTGCGGGCGGACCGCCCGGACGGGCCGGATGGCGCGTTGATGGTGGCGGTGGAGGGCCGCTTCTTCGATGCCAGTCCGCTCGTGTCCGAGCTGGTCTCCGGCGGACTGACCGGTGGGGACGGGGTCGGGGCGATGGGGCTGACGGCCGATATCGCGACGGTGCAGGTCGGCCCGGTGCGCTATGGCGGGCTGAGCCTGGCGCTGGATGCCAGTACGGACGGGCTGGAGAGCCTTGATCTGAGCGCATCCCTGCCGCGCGGCCCGGTAATGATGCGCCTGGCGGCTGCCGATAGCGGGGCGGGCGAGCGGACATTGCGCGTGGACAGCGCCGATGCCGGCGCGCTGCTGTCCACGTTTGGCGGGTTCGGCAATGTGACCGGCGGCGCGCTCAGCCTCACCGGCACCCTGCCCCCCGCGGGCACGCCGGGCGGCATACACGGACAGATGAGGGCGGGCGGTTTCCGCCTGGAGCGCATGCCGCTTCTGACGCGTATTCTCGCCGCCGGCTCGCTGGAGGGTGTGGTCAGCCTCTTATCGGGCCAAGGGCTCGATTTCGAGCAGCTCGAGCTGGATTACACCCTGTCAGACGGGCTTCTGGAAATGCGGGACGGGCGGGTGGCCGGACCAGCCCTCGGACTGACCTGGACCGGGGTGGTGGACACAGCCGCCGAGCGGATGAATCTGTCGGGCACGATCCTGCCCTCCTACGGGCTCAACTCGATCCTGGGTAATCTGCCGGTGGTGGGCGAGCTGCTCACCTCGCGCCGCGGCGAGGGGGTGATCGGGGTGACCTTCACCGCCGAAGGCCCTTTCAGCGCGACGCGCGTGACCGCCAATCCACTTTCCGCGCTCGCGCCGGGGGTGTTCCGGCGGATTTTCGAGGGCACCAGCGCGCTGCGCGAGCTGGACGAGCTGGAAGCGCGCCGGCGCGAGGAAGCCCACGGCCGCGGCGAAACGCTTGAACCGGCCGATACCGGACCGCTGCCGGAGGGCGGGGATGCGGCGGCGGAAAAAGACGGGGCCGCGCAAGATGACGCACCAGATGATGTGCCGGCGAACAGCGCTGCGGAAGAGGACGCCGAGATCGAGGCGCGCCATCGCGAAGGCGCGATGCTGGGCGATGATGCGGCGCGGGAGGGGGTAGGCGAAGAGAGGGCGGCCGAAGAGGGGGCGCGCACCGGCGACGGTTCGCTGTGATCGTCAGCCCGCCGCCGCTCTTGCCGGAATGACAATGAGGGCGTTGCCGCTCCCCGCTTCGTCGGTCCGGCTCCCCGCTTCCTCGTTCCCGCCCCCATCTCCTTCTCTCTGGTTCGCCGGGCTGGCTTTGCGTTGCCGGGCTGGCTCTTGTCCCGTCCTTCCCGCGCTCTTCCGGTCCTTTCCGTCCCCCCGCGTCGCTCCGGCGTACACTCCCTATGCACCTCCCCTGACGCCCCCTCTCTTGTGCTGCTCCTTCGGTGTATCACTGTGTTAACACAATGAGTTGTGATCAGGTGGGCGGGGCAAGGAGATGCGAGGCGGGGCAGGGGCGGAACTGGGCAGAAGAGGCGGGGCGGGGTCCATCCTCCGTAAATTGGCGGGTTCGAGATAGCGTCTGCGGCGTTCCCGGAATGGCGTAGGGCAGAGGGAGCCCCGCCCCGCTGCACCCCACCGCCCGTCCGCCCCTCCCCCCCTTCTCATGCCACCCCCAATCCCCCGCCCGGAACTTCCCCCACGCCGCTCTCTATTGTGCCATTGTGTTAACACAATGAGTTGTGATCAGGTGGGCGGGGCAAGGAGATGCGAGGCGGGGC
>JBJHCI010000041.1:0-10083 GCA_050485925.1 Maricaulaceae bacterium | reverse complement strand
ACTATCTGAAGAAGGGTGCCAAGGTGTATATCGAGGGTCAGCTTCAGACCCGCAAATGGACTGATCAGAGCGGGCAGGACCGCTACACCACCGAGATCGTCCTGCAGAAATTCCGCGGCGAGCTGACCATGCTGGACGGCAAGGGTGATGGCGGCGGCGGCGGCAATTACGGCCGCTCCGATGACCGTGCGTCTGGCGGCGGCAATGACCGCCCGCGCGAGAGCTTCGCCTCTGATACGCTGGATGACGACATCCCGTTCTAGGGGCACTGTCACCCTCCGGCCGCGTAGCGATCCCCGGGACCCAAGCCCTGGCGCCCTCGTCCTTCGAGACGGCTTCTGCGAAGCCTCCTCAGGATGAGGGCTTTGGGCTGTGCTTTTCCCTCATCCTGAGGGTGAGCGAAGCGAACGTCTCGAAGGACGAGGGAAACGCTAGCCCCCCTAAGGCCTGAACACCTCCACCGCGGCGCTGGTATCGGCCGCGCCGCGCTGGGCGGCTCCGCCAATCGTGTAGATCGCCCCGTCAATGGCGTAGGCGCCGAGGCCATGGCGCGGGGTGGGCATGTAGCTCACGACATTCCATTCATCGCTGGCCTCGGTCCACGCCCAGACCTCGTCATAGACGCCGCCGCCCTGCTCGAACCATTCACCGCCAAAGACATAGAGCGTGTCGCCCACACTGGCCGCCGCGAGGCCGCCGGAACCACGCGGGCCATTTCGGGGCTGGGGCAGGGGTGCGGCGCGCCGCCAGCTATTGTTCGCCGGATCAAAGACCTCGTGCGCAGGCGTGTTACCCCCCGTCGTGGTACGTCCACCCACCACATGGATCTTGCCGTTCAGCACCGCCGCTGCGGCCGAATTACGCGCGGTTGGCGCGGCGGGCAGGGTGCGCCAGGCTCCGGCTTCCGGATCGAACACCAGATGCGCGTTGACGTCGGACTGATGGCCCCATTCGGAGTTTTCCGCGCCCGAAGGCCGGCGGCCGGTAATCTTGTGGATACGTCCGTCGAGCGCCACCGCTACGCTTTCCGCCCACGGGCCGGGCATGTCCACGCCGCGCTGCCATGTCTGGTCGATACCGGGGCGCAACGTGTAGACCCGTCCGATCATGGACCAGACACCATCGTTCTCGGTCGTGAATCCGCCCATCAGATAGAGCGTGCCCTCCAGCGCGACGCATTGCGGGTGGTGCGTGGGCGCGGGCAGGCGGGGCATTTCCCGCCAGGCTTCATCCGTTCCCGGCGTGAAGGCATAGACCCGGTCGGAAATGTCCACCGGGCGTTCGGAAATGCCGGTGGCAAACCCGCCCGGCACATAGAGCGTGCCGTCCAGCACGGCCGGATAGATTTCCTGCGTAGGGTGGGGCAGGCCGGGCGCATGGCTCCAGCGCGCATCGTCGCGGCGTGCAAACGTATGGCCTGTGGCCAGCGCGGCTGTGCCTGCGGCCAGCCCCAGCGTTGCGGCTCTGCGTGTGAGTTTCATCCATTGACCTCCCCGGATGGCATGCATGGCGCGAAAGCCTATCGCGAGGCACGAGGGGGGCAAATGAAATGCGCGTTATGTTGCGGTGCGTGCAGCACCAACAACACCTCGCAGTTTGCCGCGTGGGCATGCAATTGGTAAACCCGTGGCAGCTTTGCCCGCCCGCGTGATTCCGCAGGCTGGACCTTCCCTTTCCGGTGCTGTTCCGGCACCGGCCAGACTACAGGACAGACCCGCTTGAGCGACACACCCAACGAGCCCGGCTTGGATGATTCCGATGTTAACGGGTCCGGCATGAACGGGGACGGCCCTGGCGGCCACGAGCCGCCGCGCCCCGAAGGCGGTCCGGTCATCTCCATCGAGGAGGAGATGCGCCGCTCCTATCTCGATTACGCGATGAGCGTGATCGTGAGCCGCGCCATTCCCGATGCGCGCGACGGCCTGAAGCCGGTGCACCGGCGTATCCTGTGGTCCATGCACGAGCAGGGCTATACGCACGACAAGCCCTACCGCAAATCGGCCCGCGTCGTCGGTGATGTGATCGGTAAATACCACCCGCACGGCGACCAGGCGGTCTATGACGCGCTGGCGCGCATGGCGCAGGACTTCTCGATGGGGCTGAAGCTCCTCGATGGTCAGGGCAATTTCGGCTCGGTAGATGGCGATCCACCCGCCGCCATGCGCTACACCGAAATCCGCATGGACAAGCCGGCAGAGGCGCTGCTGGCCGATATCGACAAGGAAACGGTCGATTATCAGGAAAACTATGACGCCTCAGAGCGCGAACCGATTGTCCTTCCCGCCCGCTTCCCGAACCTGCTCGTCAACGGGGCAGGGGGGATCGCGGTCGGCATGGCGACCAATATCCCGCCGCACAACCTGTCTGAAGTCGTCGATGCGACAATGGCGTTGCTCGAAGACCCGTCGCTGACCGAGATGGACCTTCTTGAGTTCGTGCCCGCGCCGGACTTCCCGACGGGCGGTGAGATCATCGGCCGTACCGGCGCGCGCAACGGCCTCCTGACGGGCCGGGGTTCGGTTCTGGTGCGCTCGAAAACCAGTGTCGAGGAAGTGCGCAAGGACCGTCAGGCCATCATCGTTCACGAGATCCCCTATCAGGTGAACAAGGCCTCGATGATCGAGAAGATCGCCGATCTGGTGCGCGAGAAGCGCATTGAGGGCATTTCCGATCTGCGCGACGAATCCGACCGCTCCGGCATGCGCGTGGTGATCGAGCTGAAGCGTGACGCGAACCCGGAAGTGATCCTGAACCAGCTTTACCGCTGGAGCCCGATGCAGACCTCGTTCGGGGTCAACATGCTGGCCCTGATCGGCGGCAAGCCGCAACAGGCGGGCCTGAAAACCTTCCTTGAGACCTTCATCGCCTTCCGCAAGGAGGTGACGGCACGCCGGGCGAAGTTTGACCTCAGGAAGGCACGCGACCGCGCTCATATCCTGATCGGCCTGGCCGTGGCGGTGGCCAATATCGACGAGGTGATCCGCCTGATCCGCGCCGCGCCGGATCCGGCGACTGCGCGCGACCAGCTGAAAGAACGTGCCTGGCCGGCCGCTGACGTGGCCCCGCTGGTGGATCTGGTTGCCGATCCGCGTTCCATCGTACGTGACGGCAATACGATCTATCTGACCGACGAGCAGGCCCGGGCCATTCTCGATCTGCGCCTCAACCGCCTTACGGCGCTTGGCCGCGACGAGATTGCCGAAGAGGCACAGAAGCTCGCTGCCGAGATTGCCGACCTTCTGGACATCCTCAAGAGCCCGGTGCGGATCCGCGAGATCGTCAAGGCCGAGCTTCTGGATTCCAAGGAGCGCTTCGGCGTGCCGCGTCGCACGGCGATCCTGGAGGGCGATTTCGAGATCGAGGATGAAGACCTCATCCCCCGCGAGGAGATGGTCGTCACGCTCACCCATGGCGGCTATGTGAAGCGCACCCCGCTCTCGCTCTACCGGGCGCAGAACCGGGGCGGGCGCGGCCGGGCCGGCATGGCGATGAAGGATGAGGACTTTGTCTCGACCCTCTTCGTCGCCTCGACCCACGCGCCGCTGCTCTTCTTCACGTCCGATGGCATGGTCTACAAGACTAAGACCTGGCGCCTGCCGCTAGGCGCGCCCAACACCAAGGGCAAGTATCTGACGAACCTCCTGCCAGCCGTCTCCGAAGGGGCATTCATCACCTCGGTGATGGCCCTGCCGGAGGATGAGGCCGAGTGGGAAAAGTTCGACGTGATGTTTGCCACCACGAACGGCACCGTCCGGCGCAACAAGCTCTCCGACTTCGTGCAGGTCAACCGCAACGGCAAGATCGCCATGAAGCTGGACCCGGAAGAGGATGGCCGCATCCTGGATGTACGCCTGTGCAGCAAGGATCAGGATGTGCTGCTGGCCACAGCCAAGGGCAAGGCGATCCGCTTCCCCGTCACCGACGTGCGCGTGTTTGCGAGCCGGGCGTCTACCGGCGTGCGCGGCATCCGCATGGAGAAGGGCGACAGCATTATCTCCATGGCCATTCTCGATGCGGTGGAGATCAGCCGGGCCGAAACGCGCGCCTATCTCAAACGCCGCCGCGCCGAAATGCGCACCGAGGGCGATGAGGAGCTTGATGTGCCTGAGATCGAGGCCGGCGAAGAGGATGAGGGTGAGGATATCACCCTATCCGAAGAGCGCTGGACCGAGCTGCGCGAGCGTGAGGAATTGCTGCTGAACGTGGTCTCGTCGGGCATGGGCAAGCGGGTGGTTTCTTATGAATACTACCCGCAGAGCCGGGGCGGGCAGGGCGTGTGGACCAAGGACAAGCGCCAGCCCGAACCGATGGCTGCCTGCTTCATCGTGGCCGAAAGCGACACCGTGATGGCGGTCACCGATGGCGGCCAGCTCATCCGCTTCCCGCTGCATGCGGTGCGTATCGCCAGCCGTGCCACCAAGGGCGTGCGCCTGATCCGCCTGGCTGATGGCGAGAAGGTTGTCTCCGTCGCCCGGATCGCGGAGAACGGCGATGAGGACGGCGAAGACGGTGTTGAGGGCGCGGACACATCCCCCCCGCCTGAGGGAGAAGCGTGATGAAAGAGCGCGTGGCCCTGTATCCCGGCACGTTCGACCCGCTGACGAACGGCCATATCGATATCGTCCGGCGCGCGGTGAAGCTCTACGACAAGCTGGTTATCGGCATTGCCCGCAATGAGGACAAGCGCCCGCTCTTCTCCCTTGATGAGCGCGTGGAAATGGCGCTGGACCTGACGCGTGAATATACCGGCGAGACGGTGATCGAGGTGAAGCCGTTTTCGGGCCTTCTGATGCATTTTGCCGAGGAAGTGGGTGCGAGCGCCATCATAAGGGGGCTGCGCGCCGTGTCGGACTTTGAGTACGAGTTCCAGATGGTCGGCATGAATCAGCGCCTCAATCCTGACATCGAGACGGTGTTCTTGATGGCGGATCCGCGCCACCAGGCGATCGCCTCGCGCCTTGTGAAGGAAATTGCCCGGCTGGGCGGAGACATCACGGCCTTCGTGCCGCCCACGATCAAAACCCGCGTTCTGGAGAGGTTTGCCAAATGATCCGCACCGCTGCTGCCCCCTTCCTTCTGTCCTGCATCAGCGCTCTGGCGCTGGCTGCGACGGCCTGCGCCGACACATCTGCTGACAGCGAGGCGCGTGCGTCCAGCGCGCAGGAGGCCGATGGCAGCCGCTATGCGCGTGATGGTATTCCCACGGGGCCGGATGCGGCCCGTCAGGTGATCGCCGATGCGCCCGAAGCGGCATGGCGTAATGTTGACCCGGACAATCTGCTCGTCATCGCAACGCGCCATGGCGATATCTGGATCGAGCTGGCACCTGAGTTCGCACCCAATCACGTCGCGCGGATACGTGAGCTGGTCGCCGAAGGTTTCTATGATGGAAAGGTCTGGCACCGCGTGATCGAGGGCTTCATGGCCCAGGGCGGCGGCGCGGCGGATAATCCGGGCCTCGCCGCGGACAAGCCGGCGATGCAGGCCGAATTTCTGATCCAGCGCAGCCCGCAGGATATGACGATGTCGGAGCTGCAGGACCGTGTGGTCAATCCGCGTGAGAGCGCGATGACGGCCCGTGCCGGCTTCTGGCAAGGGTTTGCGTCCTCCACCATCCCGGCCGCACAGGCGTTCATCCGGGAAGATGGCGTGGTTGAATCCTGGCTGCTGCATTGCCGTGGTGCCGCCGCTATGGCGCGCACCAATGACCCCCACTCGGCTCGCAGCCAGTTCTACATCACGCGCAATCACGCCACCCATCTTGAAGCGGTTTACACGGTGTGGGGCCGGGTGCGCGCGGGGCAGGATGCGGTACAGGCCATCCGTGTCGGCACGATGGGCGAGACCATGGGGTTCCGCCCCGATTTCATCATGTCGGCACGCATTGCCAGCGAACTACCGGAAAACGAGCGCCTGACCATTCAGGTGTTCGACACCGACACGCCCGATTTCGCCGTCTATCTCGAAGCCCTGCAGGCCGCCAATAACGGCCGGCTGCCCGATGTCTGCGACATCGAGGTGCCGGTGCGGGTCACTGAGTGATCCGCGCGGCGTTTGCGGCTCTCGCAGCAGGTTTTGCGGTATCTGGCTGTGCTGCTTCCGGTGATGACGCCGTTTACACGCGCCCTGACGGGACGGCGTTGAGCGCTGCGGACATCCGGCAGGCGGTCGAGCACTATATGGACGCGGCTGACGTGCCGGGCCTCGCCCTTGCACTTCTCGCGGATGGGGACGTGATCTTTGCTGAAGCGTTCGGTTGGCGCGATGTCGGCAACGAACTCCCGCTGCGCACCGACACGGTGATGCATGGCGCGTCCCTGACCAAGGCAGCCTTTGGGCACATGGTGACCCAGCTGGCTGATGAGGGGCTCGTTGATCTGGACGCGTCGATTGCCGACATTCTGCCCCGGCCTTTGCCGGACTACGAGCGATACGGTGATTTGGAAGGCGATGAGCGTTGGCGTCTGTTGACGCCGCGTATTCTGCTTTCTCATTCATCCGGTTTGCCGAACTGGCGCTGGTTTCTTGATGACCAGCGCCTGCGCTTCTTCTTCGAACCGGGCGAGCGCTATGTCTATTCCGGTGAAGGCTTGCAGATACTCCAGCTGGCGCTGGAAGAGGGGCTGGGGCTGGATATTGGCCAGGAGATGCAGACGCGTGTCTTTGACCGCTTCGCCATGACGCGCACCTCGATGACCTGGCGTGACGATTTCGCAGGCAATCTGGCGCATGGCTATGGCCGGGACGGGCAGTATGTGGAGTACCGTCCGCGCAGCCGGGTTGTCGTCGCCGGTTCCATGGACACCACACTGGATGACTATGCCGCTTTCCTGGCCGGGCTCCTCCGGCGCGAGGGCTTAAGCGATGCGGCGTTTGCAGAGTTGACCTCGCCGCAGATCGCCATCACCTCGAGCCGCCAGTTTCCCTCCCACCTGCCCGAAGACACGGATGAGAACACCGCTATCGGGCTATCCTACGGGCTGGGCTGGGGGATTTACCAAACCCCGTACGGACGCGCCATTTTCAAGGAAGGCAACGAAGATGGCACGAATAATTATGCGCTCTGCCTGATCGAGGCGGCGCGCTGCCTGCTCATCCTGTCCAATAGTGCGCGCGCGGATTCAACCTTCCTCTATCTCGCCAACGCGCTGCTGGGCGAGACAGGGCTGCCCTGGGCATGGAAGGGATATGTCCCTTACGATCATCCGGACTGGTAATCGCGGCGCGCACGCGCTTTAACCCCTTTCTGCACTAGCCGCATTACGGAGTAGAACCCTTGGCTGACACCCTCATCTTCACCCTCGACAGCGGGGGCGATGTGAAAATCCGCTTTCGCCCCGATCTTGCCCCCAAGCATGTCGCCCGCATCACCGAGCTGGCGCAAAGCGGCTTTTATGACGGTGTCACCTTCCACCGCGTGATTGACGGCTTTGTCGCCCAGGGCGGCTGCCCGGACGGGACCGGCATGGGCGGATCGGGCACCAAGATCCCGGCCGAGTTCAATTCAGAGCCGCATGTGCGCGGCACCATGTCCATGGCGCGTACCAATGATCCCAACTCCGCCGACAGCCAGTTCTTCATCTGCCTGGATGCCGTGCCCTATCTCGACAATAGCTACACTGTCTGGGGCGAGGTGATTGAGGGCATGGAGTTCGTCGACGCCCTGCCGAAGGGTGAGCCGCCCCGAAATCCTGGCAAGATCATCAAGGCGAGCGTTCAGTAGGGATCTGACAGTGAAACCCCGGACGCACAGCGATCCGGGGCCGCTCTCCGCTTTATCCTGCACGAGGTCCCGGCTCTGCGCTTCGCTTGGTCGGGATTTCAGTATGATCTGTTCCCATGAAACTCTCCGATTTTGACTTCGACTTGCCTGAAGACCGTATCGCGCTGAGGCCCGCGCGGCCGCGTGATAGCGCGCGGCTGCTGCATGTGGGGAGGGGCGGAGTCCTTGGCGATCACTCCATGCTGGATCTGCCGGATTTGCTGCAGCCAGGCGACCTGCTTGTGCTCAACGATACCCGCGTCATTCTGGCGGCGTTGACCGGTGAACGCGGCGCGCGAGAGCAGGGTGGCGGTGGGCCAGCGCGTATCGAAGTGAACCTTCACACGCGGGTAAGCGGGGATGGCTGGCGTGCCTTTGCCCGGCCCGCCAAGCGCCTGAGGGAAGGCGATGTGATTGTCTTCCCTGAAGGCTTGTCAGCTAGCGTCAATGCCAAAGCTGAAGGCGGCGAAATATCCTTGCAATTCAATGCGTCATACGGAGACCTTGATGCAGCGCTGGAAGCGGCAGGCAATCCGCCTTTGCCCCCTTACATTGCCTCGAAACGCGCTCCCGATGCCGAGGATCGGTCTGATTATCAGACCCTGTTCGCCGATCCGGACAAGAAGGGCTCGGTCGCCGCGCCGACGGCAGGATTGCACTTCACGGAACGCCTGTTTACGGCACTGGCCGCGCGCGGTGTGGAGACGGTGCAGGTCACGCTGCATGTCGGGGCGGGCACCTTCCTGCCGGTGAAGACAGAAGATGTGTCAGAGCATCGCATGCACGCCGAATGGTATGAGATCGGCGAGGAGGCCGCCGCCGCCATCAATGCGGCGCGAAATCAAGGCCGCCGCGTCATCCCGGTTGGCACCACGGCGCTGCGCACGCTGGAAAGCGCGGCGGACAGTGAGGGCCGGGTGAGAGCGGGTAGCGCCGAAACGGCGATCTTTATCACGCCGGGCTATGGTTTTCGCGTGACCGATGCGCTGATCACCAATTTCCACCTGCCCAAATCCACGCTCTTCATGCTGGTGAGTGCACTCGCTGGGCTTGATGTGATGCAGGCGGCCTACGCTCACGCGATAAACAGCGGATACCGCTTCTTCTCTTACGGGGATGCCTGCCTGATTGAGCGGGCGTAACCCATGCCTCGCAGGTGCGCCACGTCGCCTACATGGCAGAACGCGCCGGAAAGCGCTATTAGGGCGGGATGAATTCGATGATGAATTTTCTGAATGCCATGGATGCGCGCGCCGTCCGCGCAGTGTCGGTGTCGCTCGCCTTGTTCGCGCTGGTGATCGCGGTGTTCCTGGTGGGACGGTTTGCGTTCGGCATCGAGCCCGGTGACGTTCAGGTGTGGCTCTCCCAGGCGGCCAGCCAGTGGTACGCCCTGCCATTGACCATTCTGGCCTTTACGGCGTTTTCCTACATCGGCGCGCCGCAGTTCGCGCTGATCGCCGCGGCAGTGCTGGCCTTCGGGCCTGTGGCGGGATTTGCCTATTCCTGGCTCGGCACAATGGTGTCGGCAGCGGCGAATTTCTGGACTGGCCGCGTGCTGGGCGCGGACGTGATCCGGCGCTATGGCGGTGAGACGGTGAACCGGGTCTCTGCGTTCGTCGGCCGCAACGGCTTCTGGGCGAGCGCCATCATTCGCAATGTGCCATCTGCGCCCTTTATCGTGATCAACATGGCTGCCGGCGTGTCGCGCATGGGTTTTCTCATCTTCATGGCGGGCACAGGGCTGGGGATCATCCCCAAGATCGCGCTGGTGGCTTTCGCCGGCAGCAGTGTCATTGCCCTTCTTACCGGCAGCGGGTTGTGGGTGGCGGCGATACTGGCGCTGACGGCTTTTGGCTGGCTGATGGCGATGTTGATGGCACGCCGTTGGCTAAGCGCCACCCCGGTGGGCCAGGATGCGGCGGCGCTGAAATCTGCTGATGGAAACGCGCGGCACGGCACCTCCTCTCTTGCAATCGGAGACGGCGCATCGCACAAGGGGGAATAGCGACCGTCTGCGCCCGTCAGGCGGCCCCACCGCCTTCGGTCCACAGGTTTATTGAATGCTTGCAAGCGTATTCGGACTCCTCTCCGCTGATATTGCCATCGACCTCGGTACGGCGAACACGCTGGTCTATGTGAAAGGCCGCGGCGTGGTGCTGAATGAGCCGTCTGTCGTCGCCTACAAGGTCGAGAAGGGGCGAAAGCACGTTCAGGCCGTAGGGGCGGAAGCCAAGCTGATGCTCGGCAAGACGCCCGGCAATGTGGAAGCCATCCGCCCGATGCGCGACGGCGTGATCGCCGACTTCGAGGTCGCCGAGGAG
>JBJHCI010000040.1:0-10089 GCA_050485925.1 Maricaulaceae bacterium | reverse complement strand
GTTCACGCTCGCGCCAATCGGTGCGCAGGTCGATCACCGCGCCGGAGGCCCGCAAGCGGGTCTGCGCCTCGGCGGCCAGGTCGCGCAGCGCCTGCGGATCGGGACCGGAGAAGCGCACCGCAACATCCGCGCCCGACGGCGGGCCGAAGGCCAGTTGCTCGACGCGGACCTGACCTTGCGGAACGCGTCCTGGCAGGTCCGACAGCCGCTCGATGATCTGCGGGATCATTGCGGCGTCGGCCGCGCGTACGATCAGTTGGCCGTAGGACGAGTCGGCCTGTTCGGGCTGATAGGTCAGCATGAAGCGCAAGGCGCCGCGCCCGATCAGCGTGGTCACGCCGACGACCTCCGGATCGGCCAGGACGGCCTCTTCCAGCGCGATCATGTCGCGTTCGGTGGCGCGGATGTCCGCCCCGCGCGGAAGGTTGTAATGCACATAGAACAGCGGCGTCGTGGAGGCCGGAAAGAACGCCTGGTTCACGTTGCCGAAGGCGACCAGGGAGCCCGCAGTGATCCCCACCATCACCAGCACTACAAGCCAACGGGCGCGCAGCGAGCGGCGCAGAAGCCAGCCATAGATGCGGTAGACGGGGCCGCGGTAGGGATCCGCCTCGGCCGCGTCCCCCCTGGCTGCGCGCAGGAGCCATGCCCCCACCAGCGGCGTGACCGTCAGCGGCAGAACCCACGACAGCAAAAGCGATATCGCGATCACGGCAAAGAGCGAGAACAGGAATTCGCCCGTGGCATCCGGCGACAACCCGATCCCCGAGAAAGCCATGATGCCGATCACGGTGGCCCCCAGAAGCGGCACCGAGGTCGCGTCCGATGCCTCGCCCGCGGCCTGCTCGGCGGATTTGCCGCGCTGCATGCCGATCACCATGCCCTCGGCGATGACGATGGCATTGTCCACCAGCATACCCATGGCAATGATCAGCGCACCGAGCGAAATGCGCTGCATGGTGATGTCAAAGACCGACATGAAGAAAAGCGTGCCCATGACGGTCAGCAGGAGCGTTGCGCCTACTGTCACACCCGCCCGCCAGCCCATGAACACGCACAACATCACGATGACGATGCCCAGCGACATGGCGAGGTTTACTAGAAAGCCGCTGATAGCCTCATCGACCACCACGTGCTGTTCGTAGATGGGTGTGAGCACCACACCGACCGGCAGATCGTCCTCCAGAAGGGCAAGACGCGCTTCCACACGCCGACCCACCTCGACGATGTTCTCGTCGGAACGCGCGGCTATACCCAGCGTGAAGACGCGCTCACCATTATGGTAGGCGTAAAAGCCTTCGCGCTCCTGCGGGGTGCGCGTGATGGTGGCGATATCGGACAGGCGCAGCATGCCGCCGGCCGCTCGCGGCGCGACCAGCAGGTTCTCCAGCGCGGCAATGCCGTCCACACGCTGAGGCACGGTGATGCGCAACAGACGATCGCCCGCCGGTGTCTCACCGGCATCCACGACCGCATTCTCATTGCTTACAGCTTGCAGGACAGCGTCGAATGGCAGGCCCAGCCGGGCGAGTTGTTCCTGCGCGATCTCGATATAGATGCGTTCCTCGGGCAGGCCCGCCACTTCCACGCGTGAAACGCCGCGTACGACCAGGAGCTCGCGGCGCAGATTGCGCGCCATGTCGCGTATCTCGCTGTCGGAATAGCCCGGGGCGGTGACGGCATAGAGAATGCCGTACACATCAGCGAAATCGTCGACCACCTGCGGGTCCATGGCACCGGGCGGCAGCCTGGTCGAAGCATCGCGCACGCGCTTCCTCAGCTCGTCCCAGACCTGCGGCAGCTGAGGCCCAAGTATCTGGTCACGGATGGAGACCTGGATCTCCGACATACCCGGCATGGATTTCGACGTCACCCGCTCCAGCTGGCCCATCTGCTGGATGGCCGCTTCGAGCAGCTCTGTCACCTCGGCCTCCACCTCCTCGGCGGTGGCGCCGGGATAGGCGGTGAAGATGATGGCTTCCTTGATGGTGAAGTCCGGGTCTTCCAGCTGGCCGACCGTATTGAAGCCCCACAAGCCTCCCAGCAGGCAGGAGAGGATGATCAACCAGCTGATGACCGGTTTCTCGATGGAGATGCGCGCCAGATTGAACGCGTCATCCGTGCGCGCCGGCTCTTCCGGCGCGGTGTTTGGCGTATCGGTCATGACAGGCTGTCCCTGCTAAGTCTGGAAGATTAGCGTGAAGGCGCGGTGCTGGCTGCAAGCCCGCCATTCATCGGGCGCACCCGCATCCCGTCGCGCAGCGCGTTGACGCCTGCCGTGACGATATGCTCGCCGGCGCTTAGACCCTCCTCAATCAGCACGCTTTCGCCCATGACCGGGCCTGTACGCACGGCACGCGGGGAAACGAGACCCGTCGCCGGGTCGAACACCCAGACCTTGAAACTGCCATCAGGCTCGGTAGTAAGCGCGCTGACCGGTGCCCGCACCGATCGACCGCGCGGCGTACGCTCGGTATCCAGTTCCACGCGCACATTCACCGTCATGCCTGGCAGAATATTACCCGGAACGTCGGACGGCAGCGCGAACATCACCCGATAGGTCTGCGAGGCAATATCGGCCTCGGCCACCAGTTCGCGGAAACTCAGCTCGAACTCGCGCTCGGGCATGAAGGGAAAACGCGCAAAGATCGTGTAGCCGCCGGGGCCTTCCAGCGTGGCAATTAGGCTTTCAGGCACCGCAATGGCAACGCGCAGCTCAGACAGGTCCTGAAGCCGTGCGACCGGTTGGCCGGCAGAGAGCGTGGTGAAATTATCCACCAGACGCCGGCTCATCAGGCCGGCAAATGGTGCCTCGATGGTCGCATAGGCGAGGTTCTGGCGCATGGTGTCCAGCGTGACCGCACGCAGCTCGAAATGCGTGCGGGCATCTTCCAGCGCGGCATCGGAGGCGATGCCCCGCTCATGCAGGGTCTGCTGGCGCTCCAGATGGGTGCGGGCCTGCTGCAGCTGGACACGCGCCTCGCGCAAGGCCCGCTCATAATCCTGGTCTTCCAGCCGGGCGATCACTGTGCCTTCTTCGACCATCTGGCCTTCGGGCACGAGAAACTCCGCCAGGCGGCCGGAGACCTGGAAGGCGAGATCGACCGTATAGCGGGCTTCCACACGGCCCACGAAATCCCGCCGGGCCTGGCCGGTGGGTGCAATAATCGTCTCGATGCGGGCCGAACGGATGGTTTCTTCCGGTGCAGCCGCCACGTCAGAGCACGCCGCGAGCACGCAGGAGGCCATCAAGGCGATGGCAGCGGGGAGGATGTAGGGGAGGCGCGTCTTCATGAGGTTTTCTCCGAAACCATATCGACCAGACGAGCCTCTACGCGGGCCCGTTCTTCAGGGGAGAGAAAGTCCATGCCGAGCATTTCGGCAAAATGCAGCCCGTCCACGGCCAGCATGACGATACGGGCGAGGTCGGGATCGGCGGCATTGGCCACCAGATCCTCGCGCAGCTGTGTCATCAGCCCACGCACAGGGTCCAGCAGTTCAGGGTGTTCAGCCGCCGCCGCCAGCAGCCCCATCATGAATTTCTGGCTGTGAGGCTCTTTCTCGCACGCGGTCTGGATGAGGGCAGAGAGCTCCGAGCGGCCTTCCTCGCGGGCAGATTTGCGCGCCGTCTCGAGATCGTACTGCACCGCATCGACGATACGCGCGACCATGCCCTTGATGAGGTCCAGCTTGGAAGGGAAGTTATAGAGCACCCCGCCCTTGGAAAACCCGCTCTCCTTGACCACGGCATCAATGGTCATCCGGCCCGCACCGTCACGCTCCACGACCCGCTCGGCGGCATCAAGGATGATATCGCGGGCGGAGGGGCGGGGATCTTTACGGGTCTCGGCAACCATGACGGGTTTTACCGGCGTTCAACGCCGGCCCTTTTTAGCAGGAACTCTCCCGCCCAGACGATATGTTGCAATGCAGCGAGGCCGGGGGAGCTTGTTGTGCAGCGCATCTATACCGTCTGGACGGTTTTTATCAGATACGCCTGTCTCCTTTCGCTTTCAAGAGGGGGCGGCGCGTAATTTTCATTACGCTTTTGTGAAGTTTCACCGCCCCGGCGCGATCTGCTTTGCCCGCGTTTCCCGCTCGCTGTATGCGGCAATGAGGTGGGGACCGCCCCCTTTCGGGCAAAGGGCTGCAGGATGGAACTCGTCATACTCGGCGTTCCGCTATTGGCGCTGGTGGGTTTTCTGTTCGCCTCGTATTCGATCGTCGCCAATGACGTCATCCAGACGCTGGGCACCTTCCTGTCATCGAACGCAAAACGTCCCTGGATGCTGCTCTGGGCGTGCTGGCCGGCCACGAGATCGCGATCACCCATGTGCCTCGCTGCGATCAAGGAATGAAGCCATGTTCGATATAGTCACCGACATGGCGCCGGCGGGTATCGGTCTTGAGGTGTACGCGGCGCCGGACAGCACCCGGGATCAGTCATATTCCCGCCGCCAGGTCAACGCGACGCCCGCATCTCCGTCCGGTGCAATACGCGACAGCAGGGTGAGGTTCTGGGTCAGCGCCCATTCGATACGGGTCGTAGCCGCCGCCGAGCTGCCCGCGGTTTCCACCTCCAGATAGACACTTTCAGTGAGGTAACGCCCGCCGGAAACAACCGTTTCCCCCGCCCGGTTCGAGCTCACGGCGAACTGGTCCAGCCCGACCGCGGACCGCAACGCGCCAAACGGGTCAAACATCCCGCCGGATGACAGGCTGGCCACCGCGGCAGCAAGCTGGGCGGCCTGTGCACCGGAGAGCTGGCCGGCACCCTGATCGAACAGCAGACGCGCAGCGATCTCGTCCTGCGGCAGGCTGGGACTGGAGGTCAGCGTGATTTCCGGCCGGCGCACGATGCCGCCAACGCGGATCTCGGCGGTGATCTCTCGGGCCTGACGGGCGGCAACCATGTTGAGCGCCGCCTCCATCGGGTCGCCGGCAAAGACGATCGATCCCGACCGCATCTCGAAAGGCCGGCCAAGAAGGTCTGCCCGCCCGCGCAGCAGGGTCGCCCGCCCCACAAGGCGCACGCTGTCAGCCGGTCCCGTGACATTCACGTCCATCGACCATTCAGTATCGAATTGTGGGCCGCGTACAAATATCCGCCCCGGCGCATGGATGCGATAATCCAAGACGATATTCGGGCCGCGGCGCAGCGGTGGCAGCTCCTCGCGCGCGCCCGCGGCATTGATGTGGACGACATCGACAGTCTGGATGGGCGGGCGGCTGGCCTCCGGTGGGCGGACCTCCGCGCGGGACAGCCGCGTCTCACCGCTGATGAGGATGCGCTGATCCTCGATCTCGAAAACGACATTGCCACCCCCAACCGCCGTCAGTTCCGGTCGTTCAATGACAAGGAAATCGGAGAAGCTGACCTCCGCGCGGCCACTCACGCGAGCCTCGGCAAGGCTCAGTCGTCCGCTGCCGGTCAAGGTGCCGCCCTGGGCGCTTACCGCCGACAGCCGCTCGATTTCCAGCCCGTCCTCGGCAAACCGCGCCCGCATGGCAAGATCGCGTACCGAGATGCCAAGGGCCGGATCATCAAACCGGGTACGGGCCAGAACGAAATTCCCGTCCAGATCCGGCGCCCCGACCGTACCACGCAGCCTGGCGTCCATGATTGCCTGTCCGGAAAGGCGCTGGCCCTCAGCCAGCCGGAACACGGCCAGCGTGCCGATCTCACCGGACAAGCTCGCCGAACCGTCAATCCGGGCATCGGACGCGGTAAAGCTCTCCAGGCCGGTCACCGGGCCGGATACCAGCCGCAGATCGGCACTGGCCTCAAGGCCAGCGCCGCGCGCGCGCGCGCTCAGCTGCGTACCGGCTTGGTCCAGTGTCAGGACGAGGCTGCCATCGAGACTGACATCGCCATTATCGGGCATGTTGTCTTCAGGCGGGGTGATGTTTTCACCCTCCAGCCTCACCATGCCCGTCCAAGCGCCGCCGGTCCGCTCGATCCGCGCATGCGTGTTCAATAGACCGCGTACAGGCTCCCGGCCCGAAGGATAGCTCAGCATCATCGCCGGAATGGCCTCGCCATCCGCGGCAAGGTTTAGCCTGTCATCCTGGCCGCTGGCCGTGATATCCAGCCGGCCCTGATTAAGGGCGAGCAGGAGGCGGACATCCAGTCCCGCGCCTCCAAATGCAAAGCGGGCGGTTTCGCGGCTCACAATACGCACCCCGCCATAACGGCCATCCAGATCAAGACTGAGCGCCCCGCCGCCATCGCCGGTCATAAGGCGGCCGGTTATGCTGGCTAGAACGCGTGCCCCGTAGGCCCCGTCAGCCTCCAGCGTAAAGGCAATATCCTCCACCGGTCCGGTGGCCTCGAAATGCAGACGGTCGAGATAGACCATATCCTCGCCGACCATGTCCTCGGCGAGAATCTCGGCCTGCATCTGCCCCTCACGCACCCGGAAGCGTATGCCGGCCTGGCCAAATCCGTTTACCGGCGTAGCCCGTAGCGCTCCGCCTACGGCACTGCCTTCAGCCTGTAGTCCGCCGGTGAAGTTGAACGCACCGAACCGGCCTTCAATGCCGGAGAGGTCGGCCCGCTCGCCTCGGCGCGAGGCGCGCCCGCCAATATCCACCGGCCCTGTAGAAGCTGCACCGGTTAGCCGCCACGCGCCCTCGAAATCGTCCGGCGGACCCTCACCCTCCAGACGCAGGCGGGCCTCTTCCACAACGACCGGCCCAGCTCCGGCGCGCGGCGCCAGCGCCTCCGCACGCACTCGCATCAAGCCCTCGCGCTCGCTGGCCTCGAAAGCAAGGCTTGCCGTGCCTTCCAGCACCAGAGCGGCCAGGGGCGCGCCACCCGACCACGCGGCATTGCCTGACGCGTCCCAACCGCCCACGTCATACTCGGCACGCGCCTCGGCTACGAGGCCTGGCGCGTTGACCTCAAGGAGCGACAGGCTCAACCCGCCCGCCTCATCACGCGCACCAGCGACGTTGAAGCGCGCCTCACCCCCAAGCCGTTCACCCAGCTCCCGGCGCAGGCGCGGCGCAAAACCCTCAGCGGTAAACTCTCCCGCCCCGTCAAACCCGAAAGCCAGCCGGGCGCGCCCGCCAAGCGGGCCTTCCAGCAGCTCGGTCAGCCGCTCCAGCGCCAGCCCCTCATAGTCCAGCGAGAAGACGACCTGCTCCGCGGGCAGGCTCACCGCCCCCTCTCCGGTGAGGACCAGATTGCCTGCCCCCTCGATGCGGGTGCTTTCAAACGCGAGCCGTCGCTCTTCATGGTGCCAGACCATGGCGGCTTCCAGTACCGGCGCAGACCCGGCCAGGTTGGCAAGGACGTCCGGCTCCGGCTCCACGCCGCGTGTTTCCAGCCGGGTCATGATCTCCAGCGCATCAAACGGGCCGGAGAGCGCCAGCGGACCGCTGGCTGAACCCACGCGCCCGACCGGGAGAATCAGTCCTGACACGGCCACCCGGCCATCGAACAGTACTCCGCCTTCTTCCCGGGCGAGATTGAGCCGACCGCCAGCCGCCAGCGAATCCAGCTGGACGCTGTCCGGTGTCAGGGCATTGACCAGCGAGGCAGCCTCGCGCACCTGCAGAAGCAGCCCGTCATCGTCCTGGGAGAGGTCAAATACCAGACGCGGTGCGGTCACCAGCGCTTCCATACGGGCCGACTGGAGGGAGGCGATACCGTTCTCGCCCATGGGCAGGGTAATGGCGATACTGGCTTCGCCACCAATCATTTCACCGATACTGGCGAACTGGTCCCACGCACCCAGCCGAGCCGTCGCGGCGGCGTTAAGCGCATCGTCCTGCCAGCTCAGCCGCGCTGTCAGACCCGCTTCCTCTCCAACGAAAACCAGCACCTGACCGTTCCCGCGGCGAGGCAGACCCGTAGCCTCCAGCCGCACGCTCACGCCTTCCCCGCTGGCCTGCAACAGGCTAGCCAGCGGGCCGCCCGGCAGGGCATCCAGATCCGCGCGGATATCGATCTCCTCGCCGAGCGTCAGGACCAGTTCCGCCCGGTCGCCGGGCTCATCGATCCGGTCAATGCGCATATCGGCCTGCCACACCGCGCCGCGCCCCTCCACGCTACCGATCGCGGCAAGCGTGGCGGTTTGCCCGGTCAATGCCTCGTGCAGATCCAGCGCGTTAAGCTCAAAGCGCGCAAGACGCACCCCGAGGTCGGGTATTCCACCACCCGGCGCGGTTTCGGCTCTGACCGGCGCGCGCAAGACAGCGGCCCGCTCGATATCCAGCCCGGTGATGTCGACCCTGCGACCGAGGAGCGCCATGGGCGTCCATTCCAGCGTGGTGTTTTCCACCACCAGCCACTCACCCTCATCATCCGCCAGACTGATACGGTCAATGGTCAGCCGGTCGAACGGATTGCCCTGCAGGCCGGACAGTGAAAGCTGGCCATAACCAGCGATCTGGCGGCCGTCGGCCAGACGCACGATCAGATCGCGGCCCGTCTGACCCGTAAGCGTCACCACCGCCACACCCACGGTCGCCACGGCCAGCAGGGTGAAAACGCCCAGCACCCACGCCATGATTATGGCGATCAGCCGGACACGGGAGGGAGACCTGCCCGCCATCAGAAGGCCTGCCCGATACTGATATACAGATGAACCGGCGCGTCCCCGGAGCGCCGGTTCAACGGTGTGGCGATGTCCACACGCAGCGGGCCGAAGCCGGGATAATAGCGTATGCCTGCGCCCGCCCCGTAGCGGATTTCGCTCCAGTCCGGCTCGATATCACGGCCGGCAGCACCGCCATCAACAAACGCGACAAAGCCGAAGCGTTCCGAATACCGCCAACGCGCCTCGATGCTGGCTTCGACCAGCGAGCGTCCACCAAACGGCTCCAACTCGCCGGTATTCAGGCTGAGAACACGCGGAGAGAGGGCCTGGTAGCCATAACCGCGTACCGAGCCACCGCCGCCGGCGTAAAAGCGCAGATCAGCCGGCACATTGCTGGCCGCCACCCCGAACAGGCCTCCAATCCGGGCTTGTACGGCGACCAGCACGTCGTCACTGACCGGAATATAGGTACGTGCGCCCAGCTGGGCGCGCACATACTGACTGTCGCTGGCGCCGAAGGTGTAACCCGGACGGACATGCAGCTCCGCGCCGAAGCCGGATGCCGGATCGAGGATATCATCCCGCCCGTCATAGGCCAGGCTGGACGGGAAGGAAATCGTGTTGAGCGTGCGCTGGCCGGCAATATCGGTAAGGCGCGCAGTCTGCGCGTCCACACCCGCGGCGGCAAAGACGGTCTCGCTGAGAGGACGGGAGAGGGCTGCGTGAACCCGTATGGAATCTTGATCGAAAGCGTCGGTGCGCTCCAGCGCAAATCCACCGCCAAACTCCAGGTTCTGGGCATAACGCCGCCAGTGCGGCAGACGCAGAACAGCATCCGCCCCGGTATTGAGTTCAGCCACTCGCCCGATCAGCGTCAGCGTTTCATCGCGGCGGAACATGTTGCGCCGTGCCCATTCAGCTTCAGCACCAGGCCCCTCGGTTGTGGCATAGCGTGCAGAAAGCTGCAGCCGGTGTCGCGGAGCCGGCTCCATGCGCACGTCCACCGCGCGCGTATCGCCATTATCCTCCTCCGGCGCCAGGCGCGTTTCTGCAAGAGCCACGCCGGACAGCCCCTGAAGGCGCTGGGTGTAGATGTTCAGCTGACGCGCGCTGGCTGGATCGCCCGGCTGGAACGGGGCAAGGCTTGCCACATAGCTCTCCGACAGATCGGCAAGACCACCGGCAAGCTGCGGCGCTCCAAACCGCAAGAATGGCCCGGTCGTGAAACGCAGCTCCACATCGACACTGTTGTCGAGATGGTCTGCGGTTATCGCGTGCCCGCCAGAGCGCGCCTCGGGCCAGCCATTATTGCGCAATGCCTCCAGCACGGCGGTTTCCGCGCTTAATACCGCCGCAGCGCGCATGGGCGCACCCGCCGCCAGGCCGGACGCCGTGCGGATATCCTCGCCAGGTTCCTGCCCCTCGCCGGGCCTGTCGAAAACCAGCCTTACCGTATTGATGGTGAAACGCGTGCCGGGTCTCACCCGCACGACCGGGCGCTGCTCCTCATCCAAGCGTGGATCAATGAGGGCACCGAAATAAC
>JBJHCI010000039.1:0-10340 GCA_050485925.1 Maricaulaceae bacterium | reverse complement strand
GGAAGAAGCCGCCCGCAAAATCGCCCAGTATGACCTTCTGGCCATCCCGGTGATCAATGGCGGGGATGCGCTGGTGGGCATCATCACCGCGGACGACGCGATGGACGTACAGGCGGCCGAGGCCACCGAGGACTTTTACCGGTCGGGCGGCGTGCAGGACGTGGGCAGCGAACAGAAGGGCTATGTGCCCGGCATGAAGCGCATCACCAATGTGCGCACCGCCTCCACCTTCGTGCTTTACCGGATGCGGATCGTCTGGCTGGTGCTGCTGGTTTTCGGCAACATCTTCTCAGGCGCAGGCATCGCCTATTTTGAAGACACGATCATGGCCTATGTGGCGCTGGTCTTCTTCCTGCCTTTGCTGATCGACTCCGGCGGCAATGCCGGTTCACAGGCAGCCACCCTCATGGTGCGCGGTCTCGCAGTCGGCGATGTGAAGCTCTCCGACTGGGGCCGGATGATCGGCCGGGAGAGCTTTGTCGCGCTCCTGCTCGGCATCACCATGGCTGTCGCGGTGTCTGCGATTGGCATACTCCGCGGCGGACCTGAAGTCGCGCTTGTCGTGTCCCTGTCCATGGTGGTGATCGTGCTGGTCGGCTCGATCATCGGGATGAGCCTGCCCTTCATCCTGTCCAAGCTGAAGCTCGACCCGGCAGCGGCCAGCGCCCCGCTCATCACCTCCATCGCGGATGCAGCCGGTGTGCTGATCTATTTCTCCATTGCCACCGCCCTTCTTGATCTGTCCGCCGCGGCGGCATGACCGGTCCCAACCCAAAGGAGCAAGACCGATGAAGAAATTTCTCTTTGCTTTCAGCGCCCTCGCGCTGAGCTTTTCTGCCATGCCGGCGAGCTTCGCCAATGGCGGCCCCTATGCGGTGGACGATGCCGGCATTGCAACGCCCGGCAAGTTCAAGCTCGAAACCTGGAGCTCGTTTGCCAATAATGGTGACCGGGTCTACCTCGTCTCGCCGGGCTTCACCCTTGAAGCCCTGCCCTTTATCGAGTTCGAACTGACGGCTGAAAGCCGCCGTGCGGACGGGGAGTGGGTCACCACTTTCGCGCCCGCCGCCAAGATCGCCCTGCGTGATATGGACGAGCACGGCTACGGCCTCGCCCTGTCCATCGGCAGCGGCCATGCCGGGGTGATCCGCAACGCCGATACGCTCTATGCCGTGGTTCCGCTGTCCGTGCCGGTGAGTGATCGCCTCAACCTGCATTTCAATGCCGGGGTGGAGCGTGACCTCACCGAGAACGAGACTGTGGGCGTGTGGGGCGCGGCCGCGCAAATCATGGCCCATGACCGGCTGGAACTGATCGGCGAGGTGTTCGGCGCGGAGAATGACAGCCCCGGTTGGCAGGCCGGTATCCGTCCCTTCCTGTTTGACGGGCGGGTAGCTTTAGACATCGTTTATGGCCGTAATCTGGACGGTGAGCGGGCCGACTGGCTCACAGTCGGCTTCAGCCTCGAATTCTAGGCGGCTTTCAGCGTCAGGATCGCCCATTCATCGATGATATCGGTATGGGCGATCGTGAGGCCTGCCTGCGCGTAAGCTTCGGCGACCGCCGGTATCTGGTCCTCCAACAGGCCGGAAAGAACCGCGCGGCCATCAGGCGCCAGACGCTCGGCCAGCACCCGCGCCAGCTCCTGCAAAGGCCCGGCGAGGATATTGGCAAAGATCAGGTCAAAGGCCGCGCCCTCGAAGGCCGGATGATCAAACCCGTCCGCCACGATGGCCTCAATCCGGTCGGCCACGCCATTCTTGGCGGTGTTGATATCGGTCTCGGCCACGGCCTCCGGATCGATATCGCTCGCCAGCACATCGGCATTGGACCAGACCAGAGCCGCCGCAATCGCGAGCGCGCCGGTTCCGCAGCCCAGATCGAGCACGCGCGCCACTTTCAGCCCTTCGCGCTCCAGCCGGTCGCACGCAATGAGGCAGCCTTTCGTGGTGCCGTGATGGCCGGTGCCGAAGGCCGGCCCGGCTTCCACCTCAATGCCCACCTCTCCAGGCTGGAGTGCACGGCGGGCATGTTCGCCATAGACGACGAAGCGGCTCGCCTTCACCTCCGGCAGACCTTTCAGCGACAGGCGCACCCAGTCCTCTTCCGGCAGGGGCGCGAACTGGATATCGGCCACACTTGCGTCGAGCCCGATACGGGCGAGGAAGGCGTCCACATCAATCTGGCCGGCAAACAGCACATCCAGCCGCCAGGTTTCCGGCCCGCCATCCTCGAAGAAGGACCAGGACAGCATAGGGCCGTCCTCCATCGCCCCCAGCGCAGCGTCAGCCGCCTTCATGGGCGCGGCAGGACCAATGACAAGCAGGCGCCAGAGCGTGGACATGGGAGCGTTTCCTTCGGTTAGCGCTCTTTCCGGTAGAGCCACATCGTGACGGGGCCGAAAATGGCCGCGATCACGCCGGGGGCGAGCAGGGCCAGCAATATCGCGCCCGGGTCCGGTGTACCAGCCATGATATCGCGGATCGCCGTGACCAGCAGCGACACCGGGTTGACGGCCACCACTGCCTGCAGCCAACCGGGCATGGTCGCCGGATCAACATAGATGTTGGAGGCAAAGGTGAGCGGCATCAGCACCAGCCAGGCCAGCGTCATCACCGTGGAAGGCGTACGCACCGAGAGCGCCAGCGCGGTGAAGATCCAGCCAAAGCCGAACGCGAACGCATTCATCAACAAGAGGGCGGGGATCACCGCAAGAAAGCCGCCCTCGGGCCGATAGCCCATCAGCGTGCCTATGATGAAGACGATAATGCCGGATGCGGTAAAGCGGAACACATCGGCCAGCATCGCGCCCGCGATCGGCCCCGGCGACCAGACCGGCAGCGAGCGGAAACGGTCGAACACGCCCTTGGAAATGTCGGTATTGAGCGTGAAGCCGGTATAGACCGAGGTGAAGACAATCGTCTGCACCAGAATGCCCGGCAGCAGGAATTGCAGATAGGCATCGGTGGAACCCGCCAGCGCGCCGCCGAACAGATAGGTGAACATCACCGTGAACATGATGGGGGTAACCACCACGTCGAAGAGCTGTTCGGGCATGTGCTTGATCTTCAACACCGCCCGCCAGGCATAGGTGAGGCTCACCGAGACCGCATGGGGTGGGCGCGCGGCGATGGTCGGCGCGGACTGGACCGCATCCTCGGCGGCCCGCTCCAGGGGCTTGGTCATATCGCTCATTCCGCAGCCTCCGACTCTGCGCCATTTTCCGGTTCCGGCGGACGCCCGGTCAACGCGAAGAACACTTCATCAAGGCTCGGCTGGCTGAGGGCATAGCCCGAAAGCGTGATCCCCGCCGCCGACAGCGCGCCGAGCGCGGCCAGACCGGCGTCCGGGTCTGCCACATCAACGCTCAAGGACGTGCCATTGCCGCTGGCGCGCACCTCGCCCACCAGCATGTCAGACAGCAGCCGGGAGGCCTCCGCGCGCCGTTCGGGGCTGGCGAGATGGATCTGCAACACGCCGCCGCCGACCTTGGCTTTGAGTTCCGCGCTGGTGCCGCGGGCGATGATACGGCCATGATCAACAACGGCAATTTCGCCAGCGAGCTGGTCGGCTTCTTCCAGATACTGCGTCGTCAGGAGGATGGTCGTGCCGCTGGCGGCGAGGCCGCGCACAATGTCCCACACCTGATTGCGTGAGCGCGGATCGAGCCCGGTGGTCGGCTCGTCCAGAAACAGGAGTTCCGGCCGGCGGATCAGGCTGGCGGCAATGTCGAGCTTGCGCCGCATGCCGCCGGAATAGTCCTTCGCCTGCTTCGAAGCCGCATCAGCCAGATCAAACGCGCTCAGCAGGCCCATGGCCCGGTCCTTCGCGTCCGCACCCTTAAGGCCCGACAGGCGCGACAGCAAAAGCAGGTTCTCATACCCGGTAAGGTCTTCATCCACCGAGGCAAATTGGCCGGTGAGGCTGATCTTGCGGCGCACCTCGCGCGCCTCGCGTTCAATATCGTGACCGAGCACGCTGGCTCTGCCGCCAGAGGGTCGCAGAAGCGTTGCCAGCATACGAACGAGCGTGGTTTTGCCAGCGCCATTGGGGCCGAGAACGGCGAAAATCTCGCCGCGCCTGACCTGCAGATCAATGCCGTCGACAGCCCGCTTGTCACCGAAATGGCGCGAAAGGGCATGTGTTTCAATGGCGTAAGACATGATGAGGCGGCTCGTCTGAAAGCAACGGGGCGGGGTGGTGTAGCCCAATCGGCGCGGCGCACAAGCCTGTAAAATATTACGGTTTCGACAGGCTCGGCCCGGTGCGTACACTGCCGGATTGATCGGCCAGATAAGGGGGATTAGCGTGGGGCCATGACACACCCAATCCCCCCCGGCACCATCCAGAAATTCCACGTCAAGGGCGGGCCGGACGCCGGCCGCAAGGCCCTGCCGCTGATCCGAAAAGTCCTTGAAAGTGAAGGGCTTGATGGCTTTCTCATCCCGCATGAGGACGAGTATAATAACGAGTATGTCCCTGAAAGCGCGGACCGGCTGGCCTGGGCGACGGGATTTACCGGCAGCGCGGGCGCCGGCGTGGTGATGAAGGACCGCGCCGCCATCTTCACAGACGGTCGCTACACGCTTCAGGTCCGCAATCAGGTGGACGGCGATCTCTTTGAATTTGCAGGCTTTCCAGAGCCGGGCCTCTCGGGCTGGATCGCGAAGAATGCCCGCCCCGGCGAGCAGATCGGCTATGATCCGCGCCTGCACACCGCCGATGCAGTAACCGCGCTTGAGACCGCCGCGGCGCGGGCAGGCGCGACATTAAAATCGTTAAAAAACAATGTGATAGACATTGCCTGGGCGGACCGCCCCCCCGCGCCGATGAGTAGGGCCGTCATCCACCCGGTGGAGCTCGCCGGCAAGCCCCACACAGACAAAATTGATGAGCTGGCTCAGGCACTTAAGGACGATGGCGTGGACGCCGCGGTGATCACCGACCCGGCTTCAGTGGCCTGGATTTTCAACCTGCGTGGAGGGGATGTGGCCTGCACGCCCCTGCTACTCGGGCGCGCGATTATACTATCGGATGGGTCCGCAGATCTGTTTTTGCACCCCGAAAAAACCCCTTCGGACCTCCATTCCTACCTCGGCAACACGGTCCGCCTGCACCCCGAAGCCGGTTTTGATGACGCCCTGGCGCAGTTTTCGGGCAAAACCGTGCGCCTCGACCCGGCCTCCGCCTCCGCCCACGCATATTATGTATGTACATATACCGGAGCGGTCGTAAAACGCGGTCCGGATCCGGCCGCGCTCCCGCGCGCGATCAAGAACACGACAGAGATCGAAGGCGCGCGCGCCGCCCATATCCGCGACGGCGCGGCCATCGTCCGCTTCCTCCACTGGCTCGACACCGAAGCGCAATCGGGCGAGGTGGACGAGATCGGCGCGGCGGTGCAGCTGGAGACATTTCGCAAGCGCAGCGATCTCTTCCGCGATATCAGCTTCGAGACGATTTCCGGCGCGGGGCCGAACGGCGCCATCGTGCATTACCGGGTCAATGAGGAGAGCGTGCGCCGCCTCGCCCCCGGCTCGCTCTATCTGGTCGATAGCGGCGCGCAATACCCGGACGGGACGACCGACATCACCCGCACCGTGCCGATTGGCGCGCCGGACGCCGCCATGCGCCGCGCCTTCACGCTTGTCCTGAAGGGCCATATCGCCCTGTCGCGCATACGCTTCCCCGAAGGCACGACCGGCAGCCAGCTCGACGCGCTCGCGCGCCAGCCCTTATGGATGGCGGGCATGGATTATGATCACGGCACCGGCCACGGGGTGGGGAGTTACCTCTCCGTGCATGAGGGGCCGGGCCGCATCGCCAAGGCGCCGAACACAATCGCGCTCCAGCCCGGCATGATCTTCAGTAACGAGCCCGGCTATTATCTCACCGGCCAGTGGGGCATCCGCATCGAGAATCTGCAAGTGGTCACGCCTGCGGCCCCTGTTCCGGGCGGGGACAGGGCGATGATGGGATTTGAAACCCTCACCCTCGCGCCCATCCATGCCGGCCTGATCGAGGTGCCGCTTTTGAGCGATGCCGAGCGGGCCTGGCTCAATGCCTATCATGCCGACGTGCTGGAGAAGATCGGCCCGCTGGTGGCCGGTGAGGCGGACGTGGCGGCGTGGCTGAAAGCCGCGTGCGCGCCGGTATGAGCCCCTCACTTGTGAACCCCCGGAAGCGCGCAGCGCTATCCGGGGCCTTGCGCGAGTTCTGCTCGAGGTCCCGGCTCTCGCTCCGCTCGGCCGGGATTTCAGTTCTTGTCCTGCCCGCGCTCCTGCTGGGGGGCTGCTTCATGAGCGATGAGGAACTAATCGGCGCGCGTGCAGCGACCCGCGCCTTGCCGCCGGGGCTCTACACCCACACGCCGTTTGATACAGAAGGCAATGAATGGGGCGGGGTCACTTGGGCTGGGCGGATCGACTATGCCCGCTTCTCGCGCCGCTACGCTTCAGACGTGGAGAACTTCCCGCACCAGAATGCGCGCATGCGCCGCCTGTCGGGCGATATCTATATCGCGCAAGTCCCGCGCGAGGACGGGGTCGGCTATGGCGTGCTCTTCGCCTATGAGGGCATGGCGACCTATCACCAGGCCGATTGCCACGTGCTCAGCGCGGACGACCTCGCCGCCGCCGGCATCACCCGCGACCCGGAAGGCTTCTGCTCAATCGAAACGCTTGACCAGCTGGAACAGGTCATACGAACCTATCTCGACATCCTGGACGGCGATGTCCGCATTGACGGGATTTATCGGCGGGTGGACCATTAGCTTAAGTTGTGGAACAGTTCACCTCGCATTTCGGAGGCGGGGTGTTATGGATTTCGATGAATACCAGAAATCGGCGCGGCGCACGGTTATCACTACTGAACCGGATGCTTTTATATTTGGATTGATATCTGAAATCGGCGAAGTTTTTTCTGCATACAAGAAATTTGTACGCGAAAACAAAACAATATCCGAATTAAAGGGAACGCCGATACATAAGGATATGATTGAGCAGGTTGGAGACGTGCTCTGGTATCTATCCGCGGTTTCCGATGTATGTAGCGTGAATTTAAAAGACGCCGCCAAACAAAACATCGATAAAACAAATAGACTCTTTGGAAAGAAAAAATATTCTCTTTTTGATGAAGATCAGATTGCGTCAGAGCAGTTTCCGCGTCAATTTGAAGTTAAAATTTCAATGAAAAGTGATAAAGTTATAATGAAATGGGGCGCAAAGAAGTTGGGCGACGACATTGACAGCAATTCTTATTTAGAAGATGAGTATCGATTTCATGATGTTTTTCATTTAGCATACGTAGCTTGCTTGGGTTGGTCGCCTGTCATTCGAAAATTTATGGAGCGAAAGCGAAAATCCTTAAACCCAGACATTGACAGGGTCGAAGATGGCGCGCGCGCACGTGTTATCGAGGAGGCGGTTTCGGCAATGATATTTGAAGCCAATCGGGACTTGGGGCCTTTCAGCAAGGTTGAAAACATACCGATACAACTGATTGTCACTATCATTAATATGGTGAAGCATCTCGAAGTTGGCTCCCGGAACGTTTCTGATTGGCAAATGGCCATTTCAAAGGGCTACCAGTTGTTTGACGAGCTCGTCCCGCTTCGTGAAGCGACTGTTTGGGTCGATCTGGTTGAGCGCGACCTTGGAATTAAGCGCTGATGATATTTCGAGGGGATGACGCCGCAGAAGCTTGGCTTAATGGCATTCAACACATTCTCGTCTGCCCGGGTGGTGCTTTGCCTTTTGCCGTTACTGAGATCGATGACCCCAGCGTTGAGCGTGTCGAGTGGTTCTTCAGGTATAACCCCGGTTCAGTTATCGAAAGTGCTCCCAACTATCGGACCATTGCTCGAATGTTGGTTCCGCCTGGGATGCTCGATCCTCATCCAGTTAGAGCTGCCCGCTATCAACGGGAGTGGAGCAAGCTCCAAGCACTTCGCCTAAGAGGGAAGCGGTTTAGCAACTGGTCATCTACGTACTTTGAGCGCCTTACAAACTTTCCGGGCACCAACGAAAACCAACTGGAAAAAATCATTCAGAAACTGCGTTCTTGGCCCGGCAGGCCCAAGGCGGCATTGTATGCTCACATCGAATCGCCTTCGACGACGAAGCTGCGAACGCGGGGTGGCCCGTGCCTACAGTATATTCAAGTAGGTTTCGGGTCCGACGGTCGTTTGGATCTAACCGCCCTCTATCGTTCGCACGATTATGTTGAGAAGGCATTTGGCAACTTCGTTGGTCTCACAAGGTGCCTTAGATTTTTATGCCAAGAGGCAGGTAAGCCGATCGGAAAAGTTCGATGCATCTCGATCAACCCTCACATTCCCAACAAGTCGAAAGCCCGCCTGCTGATAGCGTAGACCGGCAGTTTTTGGCGCTCTTTGATAGGGTTCAAAGCTGCCGCGTTTGCCCAAAGCTCAATGACGCAGCGCGAGTGCTGGGTTGGGCAAATGGATCGCCAAATGCGCAGATCATGTTTGTCGGAGAGGCACCCGGGCGACTGGGCGCAGACCGAACTGCGATTCCCTTTCATGGCGACAAAGCTGGTGACAACTTCGAAGCTCTGCTCCGCGTGGCTGGCCTTTCGAGAAGCGAAGTTTTTGTGACCAATTCAGCGCTGTGTAACCCGCGCGATGAAAAAGGTAACAATAGGCCGCCTGCGCCGTCAGAGATACAAAACTGCTCTCAGCATCTTAGGGCGCAGATTGATCTGGTTAATCCGAGAATTGTTTGTACGCTTGGTGGGGCGGCACTGAAGGCTGCGAACATTATTGAACCACATGACCTTGAGCTCAGCACACCTGTCCGGTCGGCCCACCACTGGTTCGGGCGCATTTTGATCCCATTGTATCACCCCGGACAACGGGCGATGATACATAGAAATTTCTCTCTCCAAGTAAGTGACTACTATTTCGTCGCTGAGAGACTGAACCGCAAGCGAGTTGCCCCGAAAAATCAAAAATATGACCGTCCGTTAAAGGAGCAAATAGAAGAGTTGCTATTCCACATACTTCAAGTTCGTGAAGAAATGTCGCTGTTTGCGGCCCATAAAATACTATTTTTATATGAAAACCACATGAGAAAAGAGGGAAAATCTCTGGGGTTAAATTTCATTCGGCAAAAAGATGGCCCATATTGCCTTGAGCTAGCGCGAGTAAAATTTGACTCCGACCATTTTACCTTGACCTTTAAAAACTCAAATCCATTCATTAATTTGAAGCGGAAAGAGACCCCATCGCTTTTCGATGAGAGTTCAGCAACTGAAACGGACGCAATCGATGTAATTAAAAAGTACGTTTCCTTGAGTGATGGTGAGTTGAAAACGGCCGCATATATGACCGGCCCAATGCGAAAAATATTGAGGGAAGAAAAGCGCGGCGTTTCGAGAAGAAACTGGCTTGTTCTACCTCCCCCTACTCCCCCAGCGCCTTGATCTCGTCGCGTAGCCGGGCCGCTTCCTCGAAATCGAGATTGGCGGCGGCCTCGCGCATGCGCTTGTCCAGGTCGGCGATGACTGCCTTGAGGTTGTTGGGTTCAAAGCTGGCCCGGTCTTCGCGCGTGGTCAAGCGATCCTGGCCCCGCTGGCGGCCGCGCCCGCTCCGTCCTGCGGCGGTTTTCTCCATCACGCCTTCGAGCACATCGGAAATGCCGCGCACAATCGTGCGCGGGGTGATGCCATGGGCTTCGTTATGGGCGATCTGCTTGGCACGCCGGCGCTCGGTCTCGTCCATGGCGCGCTGCATGGAGCCGGTAATGCTGTCCGCATAGAGGATGACGCGCGCATCGGCATTCCTCGCCGCGCGGCCGATTGTCTGGACCAGGCTCGTCTCGGAGCGCAGGAAGCCCTCCTTGTCGGCGTCGAGTATGCCCACCAGCCCGCATTCGGGGATGTCGAGCCCTTCGCGTAACAGATTGATCCCCACCAGCACGTCATAGACGCCAAGACGTAAGTCCCGGATCAGCTCGATGCGCTCCACCGTGTCGACGTCCGAGTGCATGTAGCGCACTTTCAGACCCTGCTCGTGCATGTATTCGGTGAGGTCTTCGGCCATGCGTTTGGTGAGCGTGGTGATGAGGGTGCGATGCCCGGCGGCGGCCGTGCGGCGCGCCTCCTCGATAATGTCATCGACCTGGCTGAAGCCGTCCTTCGCGACCGGGCGCACCTCCACCGGCGGATCGATGAGGCCGGTGGGGCGGATCACCTGCTCGGTGAAGACGCCGCCCGTTCGCTCCAGCTCCCATGAGCCGGGCGTCGCCGAGACGTGGACGGTCTGCGGGCGCATCGCCTCCCATTCCTCGAATTTGAGGGGCCGGTTATCCATGCAGGAG
>JBJHCI010000038.1:0-10405 GCA_050485925.1 Maricaulaceae bacterium | reverse complement strand
TGGTGGTGATGAAGCGCGTGTTCATGTGCACTGCCGGCACGTGCGGGTTGCGCATATGGGCGATGAGCGAGATGCCGGTGGCGAAAAAGCGCGGGTCTTCGGCCGCGCCGCGCACATGGCTGGAAAAGTCCGGCGAGAAGCGGCCATAGACGGTGGAGCAGTGCACGCCGACCTTTTCAAACAGGCGCCCGCGCATCATGCCCATCACGCCGCCGCCAAGGTCTTCGCCGCCGTCGCCGCGCGTCCAGGGCGTCAGCTCGAACCGGCCGGGCTCGCCGGGATAGAGATCGGATGGGGCTTCCTCCTCCAGCGCTTCAAGGGCCGCGCAGATCCGGTCGCGCAGACCCTCAAACCAGATGCGCGCGTCTTCGCGGCGTTCTTCCAGGCTGGCGGAAGGGGCAGGGGAGGTGGCGGGCATGGGAAACCCTCTTGGGTTCGGGGTTGTTGATGGCGGCAGAAAAGACACTTGATCTCACGACCGCAAGGGATGCAGTGCCGCAGGCTGGTGTCAGCGGTCAAGCTTGGCTAGGCTCGCGCCTGCTGGCGAGAGGGGCCGCCGGCGCCAACATCCCGTCTCTGCCCTGTGTTCTGCGGATGCACGCCATGCTGGCAATTCAAGGTCAAGACCCGCTGGCAAATCTCTATGCGGCGCGGGCGACAGAAAACCTGCTCGCGGTGTCTGAACAGGCACGCGCGGTTCTGGCCGCCAATCCGCCTCTGGGGCCGCGCTGGAGCGAAGTAGCCACCATCCTCACCGAGGCAGGCGATCTGGCTGCCCTGTTGCACGCCTGTGCGAGACTGACCGAGTCCATGCCGGACGATCAGCAATCCTGGCTGTGGCTGGCCACCGCTCATGCGCAACTGGGCGACAAGCTTTCCGCGCTCAAAGTGCTCCAGCCTCTGCTGGCGGCCGATCCCTCCGATGGTCCGCTTGTGCGCCGGGTCGGACGTCTGCTGCTGGAGCTGGGCATGGCCGACGAGGCCCAGACCCTGTTCCGCTCGACGCTCGCGGCCAACCCCTCCGACGTGCTCGCCTGGGAAGGGCTGGCGCTTGCCAAGACCTTTAGGGGCGATGATGACGATCTGGTGCGGCTTGATGAGTTGCGCCTGTCGGGGGGAGGAACGCTAAAGGCGCGCGAGCGCGGTATTCTCTCCTACACGCTGGCCAAGGCGTACGAAGATATCGGCGAATACGATATTGCTTCGCGCCGAGTGGCCGAGGCGGCCGCCTTCTACCGCGCGGACGCCCCTTTCGACCTTGTGCAGCACGAGGAAGGCGTCCGGCGTATTCTGGACGTCTATGATGAGCGCTTTGCCGGACATAATCTGGAGAACGGGCTCGTTGACAGCCGCCCCGTCTTCATCATGGCACCGCCCTGTTGCGGGGCGAGCTGGCTTACCGGCGTCCTGGGCGCGGGCGAGGAAATCAGCGCCCTGCCGCGGTCCAACGCCCTGTTCTGGATCAGTGCGTCGCCGCTGGGCGATCAGACGCGCGAGCACATCATGGCGGCACTGTCCGGACCGGGCGAGGGAGGGGCGCTGTCCCAGGTAGCCGCGAGCTATCTGTCCTATGTCACCGAGCTAACCGGTCAGGTGCGGCGCTGGATTGATCCCACCTCGCTTGGCGAGCTTGCGGGCGGCGCGATGGGGTTGTGTCTTCCTGCGGCCCGTTTCGTACGGATACGGCGCGACCCGCTGGACGCTGCCTGGGCCATTTTCAAGCGCCGCTTCAGCCGAGCGCGCCACTGGACCTATCATCCCGACGATATTGCCCGCACGCTGGCGGCTCATGACAGGCTGGTCACCCGTTGGGAGCAGATATTCCCTGACCGGTTTCTCACCGTGCAGTATGAAGACCTGGTCAACCAGACCGATAATGAAGTGCGCCGTATAGCCTTCTTTGCCGGTGTTGATGTGGAAGCGTCGGCAAAAGCCGCCGAAGAGAGAAGCGCGATGCTCTCGGCGAGCCCGCCGGGCCTGCATACGCGCGCTGGCGCGCGGATCGAGCCGGTGCAAGAAGCGTTACAGCGCGCCGGATTGCTGAGGACCGATACGGCCTAGATCTCTGCCCAACCTGACGCTCCGGTCTCAATAAGGCGGGCGAGTGTGCGCGCGCTCTCTCGCAAGGGTGCGCCATCGCGCCGGGCCCGCGACAGGATCAGGGCTCCCTCGATGCCTGACAGGATGAGGAGGGCCAGCCGGTCGGCGCGCGTCTCTTCAATGCCATCGGCGCGCAGACGGTCCGCGAGCGCGTCCTGCCAGCGGGTGAACATGGTTGCCACGGTATCACTCAGGGCCGGTGAGTGTGGGGCCTGTTCCAGCGCCAGCGTCGCTAGTGGGCAACCTACAGTGTAACCGGACTGATCCAGCCATCCCGCCAGGCGCTCGCCAAACCGGATCACCAGCTCTGCCGTACTGGCACTGCTGGCCGCGTCACTTTTCAGGGTCTTGAGGAATTGCCCGCCGGCCAGTTCCGCCGCAGCAATGGCCAAGTCCTCCTTGCCGCCGGGGAAGTGGTGGTAGAGCGAGCCCTTCGGCGTGCCGGAGGCGGCAAGTATCTCGCTGAGCCCGGTAGCGGCGTAGCCACGCTCCTGAAACAGGCGTGCAGCGGTCCTGACAAGGCGTTCGCGGGTGCCTGTATTGCCGTTCATGACCCTGCCGCTCCTGATTCGCCTAGTGGGCCGATGGTAACGGGTTTACTTGCATCGCGCCTCCGCTAGTATGTAGACCGGTCGGTCTAGTTCAGGAAGGCGATCATGGCGGGTCAATCGGGTGGACAAATGGACCGTGCGGACCAGGGTGCTTCCGGCACCGGCAGCGCGGCGCAGGCAGGGGACGGTACCACAGACGCAGCGGGCGGTCCCGCGCCGCTGGTGGATGCAGCCACTTTCCGTGAAGTGGTGAAGATCCAGCCCTTTACGCTCTGGGCAGGTCTGGAAGTGGTTCGCGTGGAATGGGGCTTCGTCGAAACCCGCATGGCCCTGCGCAAGGAGGATATGGTCCAGCACCATGGCTTCCTGCACGGCGGACTGATCGCCTTCATGGCTGACAATGCATGCGCCTATGCTGCCGCCACCACGGTGGGCGACGTGCTCACCGCCCAGTTTTCGGTGAACTATCTTTCACCCGGCATTGGCGAGGCCTTCATCGCCCGGGGGTCTGTGGTCAAGCCGGGAAAACGCCAGGTCGTGACCCGTGCGGACATTCTGGCGGTAAGGGATGGGGCGGAGAAGCTGGTGGCCGTCGCCAGTGCTGTTATCCTGCCTGCCGGGGCGGCGGCCCTGACACAGGCGCCGCCCCCGGCGCAGGCTGAGACTCTTTCACGCAGATAATCTGGTTGAAAAAATGCGGCTGTCATTCTAATCCCGCCGCACACGAAGCGTTGTCGGGGTGGAACGCTGCGGCGTTGAGACGCAAGGGCGGCTCTCCCCGGGAAAGCTAGATCATGGGGCAATCCTGTCCATGCAGGGCCTTGCGGCTCTGTATGAACACACGTCATACAAGGGCGTGAAAGGGCCTTGCCAGCCGCGGTGAGAGAGGTTTTGCGCGTGACTGAAGCTACGCAAACAAATGGTGCCCACGGTGAGGAGCCGTCCCGGCGCGATTTCATCTATATCGCCACAGGCGGCGCGCTGGCCGTCGGCGGTGCCTTCACCATCTGGCCGTTCATCGACCAGATGAATCCGGCTGCGGATGTTCTGGCGCTCGCGTCGACTGAAGTGAACATTTCCGAGCTCGAAGAGGGTCAGGAAATCACGGTCATCTATCGCGAGAGCCCGCACTTCGTACGCCGCCGTACGGCGGCCGAAGTGGAGGCTGCCCGCGACGTGAACGTGGCAAGCCTGCCTGACCGTGATGCGCGTAACTTCAATCTGGGTGACGGCGTGCCTGCGACCGACGAGAACCGCTCCGCCCTGACGGCGGAAATCGCCGATGGCGTGGAGATCGAGGACGACCTTCGCGCCTCGCTTCTGGTGACCAGCGCGAACTGCACCCATCTGGGCTGCGTGCCGACCGAGGGCGCGGGCGATTACAATGCCTGGTTCTGCCCGTGTCATGGCTCGCACTACGACACCTCGGGGCGTATCCGGCGTGGCCCGGCCCCGGAGAATCTCTCCATACCGATTATGACTTTTATCTCAGCCTCCGTGCTGCGCCTCGGCTAGGGAAAACCAAGCGATGAGCGGACCTTCGACCTACGAACCGAAAACCGGTTTCACCAAGTGGCTGGACGCGCGCCTGCCGATCGTGCGCCTGGGCTGGGACTCCTTCGTGGATTTCCCGACGCCCCGTAACCTCAATTACTGGTACACATTCGGCGGCATTCTCAGCGTGTGCCTGATGATCCAGATCATCACCGGCATCGTGCTGGCCATGCACTACGTGCCCCATATCGATCACGCCTTTGCCAGCGTGCAACGTATCGACCGGGACGTGAATTTCGGCTGGCTGATCCGCTCCATCCATGCGGTGGGTGCGTCCATGTTCTTCCTGGCCGTCTACATGCACATTTTCCGCGGGCTCTATTACGGCTCCTATAAGGCGCCACGCGAGCTGTTGTGGATCCTCGGCGTTGTCATCTACCTTTTGATGATGGCCGCCGCCTTCCTCGGCTATGTGCTGCCCTGGGGCCAGATGTCTTATTGGGGCGCGATGGTGATCACCAACCTGCTGGGCGCCTTCCCGATCATTGGCGGCCCGATCACGGAATGGCTGTGGGGCGGGTTCTCGGTGGGTAATGCCACGCTGAACCGCTTCTTCTCGCTGCACTACCTGATCCCGTTCCTCATCGCGGGTGTGGTGGCGCTGCACATCTGGGCGCTGCATGTGCCGGGTAATAACAACCCGACGGGTATCGAGGTGAAGTCCAACCGCGATACGCTGCCCTTCCATCCCTACTACACGTCGAAGGATGGCTTCGCGATCGTCCTGTTCATGGTGATCTTCGCCTTCTTCGTCTTCTACTGGCCGGACGCGCTCGGCCATTCGGACAACTTCATCCCGGCTGACCCGCTGGTCACGCCGGCGCTGATCGTGCCGGAATGGTATCTCCTGCCCTTCTACGCGATCCTGCGGGCTGTACCGGACAAGCTGGGCGGCGTGCTCTTGATGTTCGGCTCGATCGGCATTCTCTTCGTACTGCCCTGGCTGGATACCTCCAAAGTGCGCTCCATGCGCTACCGTCCGCTGGCGCGCTGGTTCTTCGGTTTCTTCATCGTCGCCTGCCTTGGTCTTGGCTGGGCGGGTGCGGAATTGCCCGATACGAAAGTGCCGGGTCTGGGCGCGCTGGGGGTGGACTTCCTGCTGCTCGGCCGAGTGCTTACGGTCTATTACTTCGCCTACTTCCTCGTGATCCTGCCCTTGCTCGGCTTTGTGGAGAAACCGTCCGAACGGCCGGCCTCCATCGAAGCCTCGGTGCTGGGCGGATCGTCAAAATCCGCGCCTGCTGCGGCTCCGGCTGAATAGGAGTAAACGGAACAATGCGTCTGATCCGCACCCTTTTCATCGCTGCCACCGGCGCGCTGGCCGTTGTCGGCCTCGCCTCGGCCGCCGGTGAGTACCGCAAGCCGGAACCGTTCACCTTCTCGTTTGACGGGCCGTTCGGCACGTTCGACCGGGGCGCCATGCAGCGCGGCTTCTACGTGTACAGCCAGGTCTGTGCGGCCTGTCACTCGCTGGAACACCTCGCTATTCGCCATCTGGGCCAGCGCGGCGGGCCGTTTCATGACCCGGCCTACCCGAACCCGAACGACAATCCGATCGTGCGGGCCATCGCGGCAGAATACATCGTCGAGGACGGGCCGGATGAGTATGGGGAGATGTTCGAGCGCCCGGGCCGTCCTTCGGATCGTTTCCCTTCGCCCTACGCCAATGAGCAACAGGGGCGCGCGGCCAATAACGGGGCCTATCCGCCGGACCTCTCCATCATCACCCGGGCCCGCCACTATGGTGCGCCCTATCTGCGTTCGCTGATGCTGGGTTATGGCGAGGAAGCCCCCGATCATATCGAGCTGCGTCCGGGTCTCTATTACAATCCCTACTTCCCCGGCGAGCTGATCGCCATGCCGCCCCAGCTGCTGGATGGTTTGCTGGAATATGCCGATGGCACCGAAGCGACGCCGGAGCAGATGGCCTATGACCTGACCGTTTTCCTGCACTGGGCATCTGACCCGCATATGGAACAGCGCAAGCAGTTGGGTCTGATGGTGATGCTCTATCTGATCATCCTGTGCGGCCTGCTCTTTGCGACCTACCGCCAGATCTGGCGGAAGGTGGAGCACTAGTCAGCAGACGGGCTTGCCTCACAAGGTCTCTGCAATAAGCTGGAACGGGCCGTCCTGACACTGGGGCGGCCCGTTCTCTTTCGCCCGTTAGCGCTGGCAGGACGGCATGAAGAAAGACCCGATCGACGTTATCGCCTACCAGCCACGCTGGGTGGACGAGGGGCTGAGCTATGCCGAGGCCGTTGCCGGTGCGCTGGGGCCGTTGGCATTACGTGTGGATCATGTCGGGTCGACAGCGGTGCCCGGACTGGCGGCGAAGGACGTCATCGATATCCAGGCCATTGTGATGCGCCTGGAAGATGAAGGGATAATTTCCGCGATGACCAGGGCGGGCTATCGCTTCCGCGACAGCAACACCTACGATCCGCCGCACCCGGAGAGTCCGGCGGCTCTCGGTGAGGATGACTGGCGCAAGCTGTATTTCCGCGAGGCCAAGAGCGCGCGCCGTGTCCATATTCATGTTCGCCGTAACGGAGCGGCCGCGGCGCGCAATGCGCTGTTGCTCCGCGACTTTCTGCGTGACGATGAGCCCTCCCGCCGGGACTACGGCGAATTCAAGATGGCGCTTGCGGTAAAAACCCGGAAAGATCGCGATGCATATCAGGCGATCAAGCGGCCTTTCATTTCCTTGGCACTGCGCAGTGCGGAAAGCTGGGCGGAGCTTACCCGCTGGCGGCCGGGCGCGCCGGACGCCTATTGGAGGAGCGCGGAATGAGCGGATGGGTGCTGGGCATAATTGGCGGATCGGGCCTTTACCAGCTCGATGGGCTCGATGATATCCGCCATCAGCGGGTGGAGACGCCCTGGGGCTCGCCGTCGGGGGAGCTGATTCGCGGGCGGCTGGGCGATGTGGAGCTGGTTTTCCTCGCCCGCCATGGCAAGGGGCACCGGCTTTCGCCCACCGCCATCAATTACCGCGCCAATATCCATGCCCTCAAACGCGCAGGCGTCACCGATGTGCTGTCCTTCTCCGCCTGCGGGTCGCTGCGTGAGGAACTGACGCCGGGCACGTTCGTGATCGTAGACCAGTATGTGGACCGCACGTTTGCGCGCGAGAAGAGCTTTTTCGGGCCAGGCTGCGTGGCCCATGTGCCGATGGCCGATCCGGTGTGCAGGCGACTCTCCAGGCTTGCGGCGGACGGCGCGCGGGCCGCGGGTGTAGAGAAAGTGATAGAGGGCGGGACCTATCTGGCCATGGAAGGTCCGCAGTTTTCCACCCGCGCCGAAAGCCATCTCTACCGTGCCTGGGGCATGGATGTGATCGGCATGACCAACATGCCCGAGGCCAAGCTGGCACGCGAAGCCGAGCTGCCTTACGCTAGTGTGTGCATGGTCACCGACTATGATTGCTGGCGCGAGAGCGATTCCGATGTCGATATCAACGATATTCTTGCTGTGATGGCCGCTAATGCCGGTCACGCCCATGAAGTGATCGCCCATGCGGCGCGCGAGATGGGCAAGGCGGAACGCACGCCCGACCCGGCCGGTATCGGAACCGTGCTCGATCACGCCATCATCACCGCGCCCGAGCATCGCGATCCTGAACTGGTGGCCAAGCTCTCAACCATCGCCGGGCGGGTTCTCTCGCGCGGCTGACGGCGGCAGGCCGCGCCGCAAACCCTCTAATCTGATGACTGTCCGGACGGGGAAATTTTCATGAACCATATCAAGGCTGCGATCCGGACGATTCCGGATTATCCCAAGCCCGGCATCATGTTCCGCGATGTCACCACCCTGCTGGGCGATGCGCGGGCTTTCCGCCAGGCGGTTGATGCGATGATCGCGCCCCACGCCGGAGCGAAGATCGACAAGGTGGCCGGTATCGAGGCGCGCGGCTTTATCCTCGGCGGAGCCATCGCGCACCAGCTCTCCATCGGCTTTGTGCCGATCCGCAAGAAGGGCAAGCTGCCCTTCGCCACGATCGGCCAGTCCTATGAGCTGGAATACGGCACCGACGAGGTGGAGATGCACACCGATGCGGTCAGCGCAGGCGAGCGCGTTCTCCTGGTCGATGATCTCATCGCGACGGGCGGGACGGCAGAGGCCGCGATAAAGCTGCTGCGCCGGGCGGGTGCCAGCGTGGAAGGGGCGTCCTTCGTGGTGGACCTGCCAGAACTTGGCGGGGCGGATCGCATCCGCGCTATGGACGTACCCGTCGCCACGCTGGTGGCATTCGAGGGGCATTAAGGTGTAACATCCTGTCCGTCAGGGCGGCCGGACCTGCAGCGGGAGGCAGTCAGTGTTCATCGGTCATTACGGAGTGGCGCTTGCCGCACCGCGCGTCGTCACCAGCGTCCCGCTCTGGATGCTGTTCTTCGCCGTTCAGTTCATCGATGTGGTCTGGAGCGTGCTCATCCTTGCCGGTATCGAGCAGGTGCGCATCGTGCCGGGCTTTACCGCGATGAGCCCGCTAGACCTCCATCACATGCCTTATACGCACTCATTGCCGGGGGCGTTCACCCTGTCGGCACTGCTTGGCGGTGTCTACTGGCTGTTCGCGCGCAAGGACAGGGTCGCAGGCGCGCTGCTGGTGGTCGGTGCCGCCTTCTCCCACTGGCTTCTCGACCTCATCGTCCACGTGCCGGACCTGCTGCTCTGGCCGGGCGGGCCGATGGTCGGATTTGGCCTGTGGAACAATCTGCCGCTGGCGCTCGGCCTTGAAGTCGCGCTGGTGATTGCGGGCCTTGCCGTCTACCTAACCGCCACGCGGCCGAAGGGTATGATCGGGCGCATCTGGCCGTTCGTGCTTGTAGGGGTACTGCTTGCGCTGCAGGCGGTCCATCTCATGGGTGAACCGCCTGCCAGCGGAAAGGAACTCGCGATCACGAGTCTGGCCGTCTTCCTGGTCCTGGCGGGGCTAGCGGCGGTCGCGGACTTAACGCGGGAGCCACGCGCCTAGCGGCTACCCTCGGCCACGAATTCACGCACATCGCGCGCCATCTGCTCAATGGAGGGGTGGTGCAGATACATCATGTGCCCGGCCTCGTAATAGGTCAGGCGCACGCGTCGCTGATCGTAGGCGAGGCGGTTGAATGTCATCTCCGCGCCGAAGAAGGGCGTGGCGAGATCGTAGATGCCGTTGGTCGCCAGCACCCGGAGATCGGTGTTCTGGCGCATGGCCCGTTCCAGCCAGGTGGACACGTTGACATAGGAATTGTTCCCGCCGGCCTCGCCCGCATTCCAGTTCCAGTTGCGCACCCCGCCAAGCGTCACATAGGTATCCGGGATGTCGACCCCGAGATTGCGGGTGTAGTGCTCGCGCATGGCAGCAGTATAGCCCGCCGCGATGCCATAACCGGACGGATCACCTTCCGGATTTTCGCGGACGCTGTCCGGCTCCACGCCGGTAAAGCGGGAATCGAAGCGGCCAACCGTCACGCCCTGATCGCGCAATATCTCGTTACGGAAGCGGTTGAGCGGCACGCGCATCTGCGCACCGCGGATATAGGATGGGGACAGCCCGGTCAGCTCGGCCATGCGGGTGATGGCGCGATTGCGTCGGCTCTCCTCCACATCGTGTCCGCGCAAGAGGACGGGCAGGTATTCATCGGTGGCAAAGTCTCGGGCATCGCGCAGGAACGCCGCGAAATCATTATTCCATGCGGAGCGGTCGACCCGCTCGTGATACCAGGCGGTTGCCGCATAGCCGGGCAGGAGCCCGGTCAGGCCGAGCGGATTGTCGGGCCGTACATTGGCAAATTCCATCACGACGGAGATCAGAACCACGCCGTTGAACGCGACATTGTTCCAGCCCAGTTCCATCTCGTTCATCAGTGCGCCGATACGGGTCGTGCCATAGCTTTCGCCCATCAGGTATTTGGGTGAGTTCCAGCGCCGGTTCTCTGTCAGCCAGACGCGGATGAACTGCCCCAATGAGCGGGCGTCCTCGGTAACGCCCCAGAACTGGGCCGGGTCGGCATCGCCCAGTACGCGGCTATAGCCGGTGCCCACCGGATCGATGAAGACCAGGTCGGCGGAATCCAGCAGGGTGTGCGGATTGGCGCGCAGATCATAGGGCGCTGCGCCATCGTCCTCGGCGCCGGACGGCAGGACCAGATGAACCGGACCGAACACGCCCATATGCAGCCAGAGCGAGGCCGAGCCCGGCCCGCCATTGAAGA
>JBJHCI010000037.1:3398-10430 GCA_050485925.1 Maricaulaceae bacterium | reverse complement strand
ATCACGGCGTGCTCGAAGATCGCTATGGTGCGGGCATTATAGGCCTGAATACAGTTGTTCCAGACCACCACGTTGCGGTCGGGGCTGGCCATGTTGCCGACCAAGGCGTTACACATCCGGCATGCCGCGGCGAGGATGCGTTCGCCATCGCTGCCGGTGCCGTTTTCGACATCGTCCAGCAGTCGATGGCATAAGTCGATCAGCGCCGTGATCTGGCCGGTCTGCTCGAAGGCTCCGCGCAGCGAGCGAGTGCGCGACAGATCCAAGCGGTGGTTGTCCGACGGGTGGGCCACCAAGCCCAGCACTGAACCCAGCAGGAACTCGCCCAGATGTTCGATGGCTAGCTCGCTCACTGGCGCGTCTAGAAGGTGCTGGATGCCGTAGAACCGTCGGAAAATATTAAGCTCCGTGTCGAAGGGCTTCTGGTCATCTTCGTCCTGCCCAGGCACTATAGTTTGCCGACTCTCGCGCAGCAGATCGACCACCGCGCCCGACCCCGAGAACAAGTAGCCCGCGCAGAACACCGAGCGCGGCTGCCTGTCGGCTGCCGGTGCGGGCTGCTGCGCGGCGTGACGGATATATGAGTCGAGCTCCGGCACGGCTGACACGGGCATCGCCACATCGCGCCGGGAACCGGACGGGCGCGAAAGCCCCCCGAGCCCGGCTAGGTGCTCGACGATGTCCTCCAGAAGCTCGCCGTATTCCCTTTTGCGCCACGAGACCTTGACCGCCTGGCGGAATTTCTGCGCCGCCTGCCGCTGTGCGCCCGCGGCTAGAAGCACCAGCCCTTGATTGCACAGATTATCGCTGATCTTGTCGCTTTCAAGATCGTACTTGAGCGCGAGATCCTCAGGGGACAACGTCGACATGTCGACATGTCCGAACTTGTCGGCCAGATCAGGTTGGCCGATGCGGACCTGGGCGGTCCAGTGGGCGCGTATATGTCCGGGATCGGGGATGGCGACCTGCGAACAGGCCTGCATCCAGCAATCTGCCGCGTCTTGGCGGATGCCCAGCTTCTCGAACACCCGCGCCCGCAGCACCCAGTACCGTGTATCGCGATACAGTCGGCGGCTCAATATCTCGCCCTCGGCATCGAGGATCTTGCGGCGATAGGCAAAGAATTGGGCCTCGGCGGTGGGGGGGGCGGTCTCCAGCAGCCTCTCGATCTGGGCCAGCTGGCGCTCGGCCCTGCGGTCGACAAGTTCAGCCAGCCCTTCGCACAGCCGCGCCACTAGCCCGGCCTTGTCGCCTGGCGCGGCACCGTTGACATAGACCGAGGTTCCGAACCAGTAGTCGGTCTCTTTGTTTGTGAACCGGCCCCAATACTTGTTGGCGATCGCCGGATCAACATACCAAGTTGGCCGACCGCTGGCCGCAGCCAAGATTAGCGGGGTAGAATTGGGCGTGATCACCACATCGAGACAGGCCATCAGCGCCACCACTCCTTCGATGTCGTTCATCTGGTCAAGGTCGGGGACATGCAGCAGTCGCCCTGGATACGCGGCCTCAATCTCGGCCAGCTCGGCGCTGCAGTCGAAATACTGCAGGTTGACGAACTGCACCTCCGACCCGGCGATCAGGGCCTTGACCTCGTTGACGCCCAGATAGTCGTAGTCGCGTAGCACTGTCGAGCGCATGCTGCTCCAAGCCAGCCCGACCAACGGGCGCGGCATGCCCTGCAGTCGTTCGGTCCATTCTGCCACGCGCGCTGGATCGGGCAGCAGATAGGGGCGGGCATCAAACCCTTGCGGGTTAGGGATCAGATCGATGGCGAGATCGGTGATCAGCGCGACCCGGTCCGCGGCCATGGCGGCCCGCCAGCCGGTGCCGTCGAACACCTTTTGCACCTCGACGGCCGGAATGATCTCGCGATCCCTATTAACCGGCAGCGCGTTGCGTACCCGCGCCGAGGGGACAAACATTATCTCGGGGAACGAGCGCTGCAGCATAGGTAGCAGCCGTGGGTCGCATGTGATCTGCAATTGGTGACCTCGGCAGGCGACGACGAGCTTCGGAAACAGAGCCGCCCAGCGGATATCGTCGGCAGGACCGTTGACTAGCGCCACCAGCAGGGTCTTGTCCGTTCCCTCGGTCAGAGCTTCGAGCGAGGCGACATGGCGACCGCCCAAATGCGGTTTGATGACATCGCCCACAACATGCACACGCTCGCTGGCCATCGCTCCCTTGAAATCCCCGGCGCCCAACAGCACCTGACGCTCCAGTGTCGGGGTCACGGTGAACCGGTGCTTCCGAGCCAGCCGCAGCATCTGCAGGCCCCAGGGCGTATCGCCCGAGAAATAGCTGATCCGCATCGCCTGGTTCACGACCGTCTCGCTGGGACCCTCGGCCTTCAGTCGCGCCTCGATCATCTTCCGAGCTTTTGCATGCCGCCCCAGCAGGGCTAGGGCATAGGTCATCTCGGTCAGGTAGCCTAGGCTCCGCTTAGCAACGGAATCCGCTTTCTTGAGAGCCTTGAGCGCCTTGGCGGGCCTCTTCTGTCGGGTCAGGTAGCGCGCTAGCTTGACCGGATTTCTGTTGGGTCCGCCATCGAGTACATAGGCTTCCAGCGCCTCGGCCACGGGCAGGCCGGGGTAGCGCGCCGAAATTTGCTCGTCCAGCATGTCTACCCGCTGCAGATTGGCCTCGTTGTGGATTGATGCCTGAGCCAGATAGCGCAGCACCACCCCGTCCTGCCCGGCCACCGCGGCGGCATAGGCCGCGCGCCAGTGCATCCGCCCGAGCTTCCATTTAGCATAAGCCTGCCCGCTCCACGCCAGAAGTTCGGCTGCAGCCTCGAAGGCGAAGCCCTGCCACAGCATCTCAGCCATCAGATCCAGCAATTCGGCGTTGTATTTGCCGTTGAGCAAACAACAATCAATTAGCCGCCAGGTTAGCGCCGGGTTGGTCTTGTCGAAACGAGCATTTGCCCAAGTAAAAAAGGTCGACTTACCCAAGCGGGCGTCGAGCTGGACTTGCAGTGCTGCTGCCTCGACCATGTCGTCGCCGATTCGCGAGGCCAAGCTTGTCAGCGCCGCCGCTCCGGCCCGGGGCAGCAGTTCGGTTAACGGCGTGCTGGTCAGCAACGCCAGATCGCGCAACAGCCCTAGGTGGACCTCCGGTGCCAGCCGCGTGGCCAGATAGGCCAGCAACTGGCCACGCGCTGGCGTGCGGTGATAAATCCCGATCAGTAGGGCCGCCAGAATTCGGCGCACTTCGGGGTTCGCGACCTGGACTAGGACATCGGCGGCGATCATCCGCTCTAGCGCAGCGATCCGCTGCTCCAGCGACATCCCAGAAAGGGTCTTGAGTTCGAACAGCACTGGCCAAGCATCACTCACGCACAGATCGGGCAGCCAGTTCATCAGCCGCCGGGCCGCCTTTTTATGACTTGCTAGCCGGAGGGCGGCCTTCTTCGTAGCAGCGCTCATGGTCTGCTTTTGGGGATCGCGCGTGAACTCAACCAGCTTCCGGCGCTCTGTGACCCGCAACAGCGCCGCGAAATCCAGCTCTCGATCACGGTTGGCGATATTGCGGGCATAGACCCCCATCATGCCCTTGAGCAGGTCCAGAAGCTGCGTCCTTGGATCAAGTGGCGCGGCTGCGCCACTTTCGCCTTGACTCTCAAAATTCAGGATGGCGAAGAATTGCGCGAAATCCAGCACCTGCTTGCGCCCGTCGAGTGCAGCTCGGTCGTCGGTGAACCCCCAGCCGGCATAGAAGGGCGAGCCTGTGACGGTGAGCGGCACGCCATGGATCAGCGCATCCATCCCGCCCGGGGCGGAGATGGTATAGGCGCGGGCGGCTACCGACAGCGCATCGCCCAGAAAGAACCCAGCATGATCGATGCGCGAGTCGTCTTCCATCTGGACGCGCGTCTGCAAATTCGTCGCTGCGCCCGAGCAGAAGATTATGGGCGCGCCGGGGTTCTCAGCCTGAGCCAAGTCAATCAAGCTGTCGTTGTCCCAGTCAGCCTGCACAGCCGTGTTGTCCTCTTGGCCGATGACCACCACCGCCCCGCGAGACGGGTCAGGCAGCATGCTGCGGCTGCGGAACAGGCCTTTGCCTTCTTTCCAAGTGATGCCTAGGTCGCGCGCCACCTTCAGGACGCCAGAAATCTCGTGGACCAGCCCATCCAACTTATTCAGGTCAGCGGCATTGATGGTCGACAGCAGTAGGAAATTCCTCTGCTGGTCAAAATCGAACCTGCCTATCAGCTCTGCGAGGCCGGCAGCGCCGATCTTCGCCAAGGCTGAGGGCTTATCGACAGCGGGTTTGCGCTTACTCCTCTCCAGCGAACTGCGTTTGATGGCGGCCTTGCGACGGCGAGCGGCAGCCTTGCGCCAACGCTCTATCTCGGCGGCCAGCCGAGAGTTAGTAATGCAACCTTGTTTTTGTCCAATAGTTTCATAATGTACTAGCGGATTCAATCCAGAAGATTTCACTTCTGGATAACGGGAAGTATAAAACTCTGTATTAAAATTTTTTCCAGGGTTATAGTCCTTCTCTGCTCCTTCAATAAGGTAGTGTTCGGAAGGATCGATGCTTAACTCGGCAATTTTCGGATATGTTTTAAGGTACCATTTCCTTTGGAAATGCTTGGATTTTTTGATAATCTCTAGTTGCTCTTCATATTTCATAGAAATCCTCTTTCCGAAGAGTTTTCGGATGCCAAACCCTTAATCACTCAACAGAATTATGAATGATCTTTCCAAGCATGCCTTGATTCACCGTCAATACGAAATTATCGGCACGTCCTGGCGTGAACATCTCGTCTCGAAGCGCCAACACTGCATCACTACCGGGGAGGGCGGCGGCCACCAGAGCGGCCAGTTTGACGTTATCGAGCACTTCATCCAGCTGTGCCACCAGTGCGTTCGTATTCGCCAGCCCGTTGAGACGCGCCACATCAGCCAAACCCTCGGGAGCAGCCTCAAGCACAGCATGGGCCACAGCCGACATGGTCGCGGCACAGGCCATGCCATGGGGCACACCAAAATGGGCGGTAAGCGGGTAGGACATGGAATGGCACAGCGCCGTGCGCGTCTGGCTGATGCAAAGCCCTGCGAGCAGGCTCGCCTCGGCGATCATGGCGCGCGCGTCATGGTCATCGAGCGCGGCATGCAGCCGCGGGATGGCCTCAAACGCAAGCTCGATGGCGCGGGCGGCCATCAGCGTCGTCACAGGGCTCCGATTGCGGTTCCAGACTGATTCAAAGGCTTGGTTCATCGCATCAAGACTGGTGCCGAGCGTGGCCATGTAAGGCAGATCATGGGTCAGTTCCGGATCGACGATGGCCGTGGCCGGAAACAGGTGCGGGCTGGCCAGCGAGAGTTTCTTGCGGTTCTCGTGATCCCAGATCGTGGCGAAAGGCGTGACCTCGGCCCCTGTGCCCGAGGTGGTGGTGATCGCGTGGATCGGCAGCAACGGGCGGTCCAGATGCACGGTCGGCGCTGCGATCAACTGCCCCAGATCGCGGCAGGACAGTCCCGGCGTCAGCGCCGCTGCCAGCGCCTTTGCCGCATCGATGGCCGACCCGCCTCCGAAGGCCAGCACGGCATCGAAGGACTGCCCGGCCAGCCTGTCGATCTCGACCTGCGTCTCGGCCAAGCCCGGATTGGGGGTCACGCTGTCAACCCAGGTCAGATCCGCCTGGATCGTGCCCAGCACCGGATCGGTCGTGAACTGCGCCCGCCCGCGCGCAGTCGTGACCACCAGCAGCTTCTGCCCGGCCAGCCGCGCGGCCAGGGCGGTGCGGCAGCCCGCGCCGAAATGTACTTTGACCGGGTTGTGAAAATTCCAGGGCTGCAAGAGCATGTCGGACTCCGTCTCGTTAGCGTAAACCGGTCGCGCGGACAGGATCACCCGCGCAGGCGGGCCATGAACTGGGCCTTGTTTTCTGCCGGGCTCTCCTTCGGGCGCCCCAGTTCCGCGCGTGATCCGGGCCGCACGCGGAGTTCTAGGAAGCGTCTGCCCGGCACTTGCGCCAGCCGCGCGACCTCGGCACGGATCTCGGCCTCATCCTCCAGCGGGCCGGACACGATATCATAACCGCAGGCCGAGGCGATCGCGGTGAGCGAGATCTGCTGGGCCACAGTGGGCTGACCGCCGACCGAGTCATGCGCGCCATTGTTGAGCACGATATGTAGCAGATCCCCGGTCGCGCTGGTGCCGACCGTCGCCATGCCGCCCAGATGCATCAGCGCAGCCCCGTCGCCATCCAGACAGACCACTTGCGCGCCCGGTTTCGCCCGCGCGATCCCCAGCGCGATCTGCGAGGCATGTCCCATCGAGCCCACGGTCAGGAAATCGCTGGACCGGTCCTGCCCCAGCGCGCCGCGGCTCTCGTAAAGCTCGCGCGAGATCATGCCCGTCGTGGCGACGATGGTCGCGCCAGCGGGCAGGGCGGCTGTCACCAGCCGGATCGCGGCCTCGCGCGCCAGCATGGTCTCGGGCACCGCGCGCGCGGGGCGCTTCGCCTCGGCCTTGCCGAACGCGCCCTTATGTACCAGCAGCACCACAGGCGCGCTGGTCTCGCGAGCCGTTGCCGCAGCCCAGCTCGCGGCCTCAGCCGCCGCCTCGGGGTCGCCCTCCAGTTCGCGCCAGGGGATCTCCATCGCCTCCAGCATCGCCGGTGTGACCCGGCCCTGCTTGACATGCTGCGGCTCGTCCTTGACGCCGGGTGCGCCGCGCCAGCCCACCAGCACGATCATCGGGATGGCATAAACCTCCGGATCGGCCAGCGACAGAAGCGGGTTGACCGTGTTGCCTAGACCCGAATTCTGCAGATAGACCATCGGCAGGCTGCCCGTGGCCAGATGATGCCCCGCTGCAAGGCCCATAGCCGTGCCCTCATTGGCGGCAATCACATGCCCCTCGGGCGGCAGCACCGCATCGACATAGGCGCAGAATTCCTTGAGCAGAGAATCCGGCACCCCGGTCAGGAAATCCACGCCCTGCGCGGCCAGCGCCGCGTGGAAGGCTTTCGGCGAGATCATCACTTGCCCCCCGGAATGAGTTCCAGGATCTCCT
>JBJHCI010000037.1:0-3388 GCA_050485925.1 Maricaulaceae bacterium | reverse complement strand
TTGATCGGCATCATGCGGCTGTCACATTCCGCCGAGCGCGAATGTTCGAGGATCGAATGCGCTGTCTCCAGCATCGCCGGATAGGCCGAGCGCAGCAGCTGGTTGGCATAGATCACCACATTGATGCCATTGGCCGCCAGTTCCTCCTCTGTCACCTTGTTATAGGAGGACGGCACCGCGACCAGCGTCTTGCGGTTCTCCAGCTTGTTGTAGCGCGCGCAGAACTCAAACACCTCATCGGGGGTCTTTTCGCGCGAATGGATCATGATGCCATCGGCGCCCGCGGCCAGAAACGCTTCGGCGCGTTCCATCGCGTGATCAACCCCCTTGCCCAGGATCAGGCTTTCCAGCCGCGCGATGATCATGAAATCCTCGGTCTGCTGGGCGAGCTTGCCCATGCGGATCTTGTCCGAGAACCCTTCGATACTGTCCTGGGTCTGGTCGACATCCGTGCCGAAAAGCGAGTTCTTCTTCAGGCCGGTCTTGTCCTCGATGATGATGGCCGACACCCCCAGACGTTCCAGTGTGCGTACGGTGAACTGGAAATGCTCGGGCTTGCCGCCCGTGTCGCCGTCATAGATGATCGGCTTGGTGGTGACTTCCAGCACTTCATTGAGCGTGTTGACGCGGCCCGTGGTATCGACCGCCTCGATATCGGGTTTGCCCTTCGAGGTCGAATCCGTGAGCGAGCTGGCCCACATCCCGTCGAATTCGCGGCGTCCCGTCGGCGTGTCGATCCCCGCCTTCTCGATGATCAGGCCCGAAAGCGCATTATGCAGGTCCAGAAACCGCAGGATGGGCTTGGCGTGCAGCATCCGGCGCAGGCTGGCGCGGCGGATGTCGGGGGTGGTCCCGATTTCCTTGATCGCCTTGTTGAGCTGGGTCGAGGACACCCCCTGCGTATAGGGCACCTCGACGAGCTGCCCGCCCCATTCCGCCAGCGCATCGATCACCGCCTGACGCGTCTTGGCCTGCACGCCGGTCTGCCAGTCATCGCCATGGACCACGAAATCGGGCTTGTAGGTGCGCAGATTGGGCACGTAATCCAGCGTGTGCTGCGGCACGACACGGACCACACCTTTCAGATTGCCCACAACCTCGGCGCGCTGTTCCCAGGCCATGAAGGGTACCCGCTTGTAGCTGGCGATGGCCTTGTCTGTCAGCAGACCAACGGTCACCTCGCCCAACTCGGCCGCGCGCTTGAGGATATTGATATGGCCGGGATGGATGAGGTCTGCACTCATGCCGACATAGACGGACTTAGTCATGATGACTCCATTATATGATGATCAAAGCAGGGTTTTACTGGTAATGATAAGTGAATGCACATCCCCCAATTCGGCACATTTCATAAAGCTGTCACAATGCCAAGGCAAGGCAGCAGGCGTACGGTTTTGATGCAATGCCCGATTTTTCAGCTTTGCCGGTTCGCTAATGGCGGAAATCAGCCTGCCATCCTGCTGTTATGCGCCCGTGGCATTGGTACCGCCGTCGTATCGGTATCACGGCCATTGGTATCCGGGCATACCACAGGCCGTCCCTGCAGACCGGTTCCGCCCTTGCACTCCGTCCAGGACGCTGCCCTACCATGCTCAAGACGGCACCTAGGGCTGAAGAAACAACCCAAACCGCCGCCCCCTGCCCTCTGCTGTCATGTCCGGTAATCCTGCCTTATCGGACACTTTTAGATATCGTCCACGACACGCCAGAAAACAGCGCGAGATCGACCTCAGGCCCCGCTGATACGGCTACCGGGGCTCAGCGCGACGAGCGCGCCCGGGGGAAACCAGACGCAATCACCCTGCCCGCGCAGTTGGCAGGCTCCGGCGCGCTGGATCGCCTTGTGAACACTGCCCGCGACTATGCCAGCGCGGCGGCCTCCGACAACACGCTGAAAGCCTACGCCAGGGATTGGGCGCATTTCGCGCGCTGGTGCCGGATGCGCGGCGCGGACCCCCTGCCCCCGTCACCGGAGCTTTTGGGCCTGTATATTGCAGATCTGGCCGCACCACAGGGCCAAGGGCCAACCAAGCCCCCTGCGCTATCAGTTGCCTCCATCGAGCGCCGCCTGTCCGGCCTTGGTTGGAACTATACGCAGCGCGGGCTTTCGCTGGACCGCAAGGACCGCCATATCGCCAGCGCGCTGGCCGGTATCCGGCGCAGACATTCCCGCCCACCGGCGCAGAAAGAAGCCATTCTGGCCGAGGATATCCGCGCCATGGTCGCCACCCTGCCCCATGACCTGCGCGGCCTGCGCGACCGGGCGATACTTTTGATCGGCTTCGCCGGAGGGCTGCGGCGCTCTGAAATTGTCAGTCTGGACCGTCACAAGGATGACACGCTGGACGCAGGTGGTTGGATCGACATCCTTGACGATGGCGCGCTGATCACGGCGCGCGGCAAGACTTGCTGGCGCGAGGTGGAGATCGGGCGCGGGTCATCTGATCAGACTTGTCCCGTTCACGCTCTGGAGCAATGGCTGCATTACGGGCGGATCACATTCGGGCCAGTGTTCACCAGCGTTACCCGCGACGGCAAACGCGCGCGCGACACACGGCTCAATGACAAGCATATCGCGCGGCTGATCAAGGCTTGCGTGCTGAATGCGGGTCTGCGCCCCGACCTGCCCGATGCGGAACGCGTGAAGCTCTATTCGGGCCACTCTTTGCGCGCCGGTCTGGCCAGCAGCGCTGAAGTCGATGAGCGCTATGTGCAGAAGCAACTCGGCCATGCCAGCGCCGAAATGACCCGCCGCTACCAGCGCCGCCGCGACCGGTTTCGCGTCAATCTGACCAAGGCGGCAGGGTTGTGACCCCCCCCTCTTTCATCCAACGACATTCAGCTCTTGATGAATCCAGCCAACTTCCCATATGATGCGTGATGATTGATGCGCGGAGCAACCCTCATGAGAACAACTCTTTCTATTGATGACGATGTCCTGCTTGCAGCTAAGGCGATCGCGGGTCAACAAGGACGCAGTTTGGGTGAAGTGGTATCCGAGCTTGCGCGGCGCTCGCTGAAACGACCCGCCTCACAGGCCAAACGTAACGGCATTCCACTTCTGACATCTCGCCCCGACTCCACCCCCGTGACACTGGATCTCGTGAACACCCTTCGGGATGAGGCGCCGTGACATACCTTCTCGACGTAAACGTCCTGATTGCCCTGATCGATCCGGCCCCACAGGTCCATTTCATGGATTTCGGTGCGGATTCGCTGAATTTCGAGCTTCGCATGGTGCTGAGTGACGTGGGCTTTGCCATGGCGGTGCGCACGGAATTGCGCCACCAGATCGTCGAGCGGTTCAAGGAAGAAGGCATCGAGATTCCCTTTGCGCAGCGCGATATCTGGCTGCGCAATCCCGAGGCCCTGCGCGGAGAAACGCCCG
>JBJHCI010000036.1:0-10497 GCA_050485925.1 Maricaulaceae bacterium | reverse complement strand
CCATCACCCATGGCGATGACGGACTCAATGTTCATTGCCTGTGCCCGGAAGGCGTCAACACCCCGCTGGTCCAGGGCGTGGAAGGCGGCGCGCAGGGACTTGGCGGCTATCTGGAAGCCGAGGAAGTGGCAGAGACGCTGCTGAAGGCGATGGAGGAGAAACGTTTCCTCGTTATGACCCACGCCAACACGCCCGGCTATGTCGCCCATAAAGGGCAGGACCGGGACCGCTGGGTCGGCGGGATGCGCAAGCTGCGCCGCATGCTGGTGGAAAAACTCGGCCGGCCGATGTAGCGCCGCGCCGCGAAGTGCCATGAGGACAGACCCTAGGTCTGCAGCCGGTAGCCGCCTGTATCGGTGATCAGCAGGCGCGCGCGGGAGGGGTCGGGCTCGATCTTTTGGCGCAGCCGGTAGACATGGGTTTCCAGTGTGTGGGTATTGGCCTCGCGGTGATAGCCCCACACCCTGTCCAGCAACTCCTCGCGCGCGACCGGCTTGCCGCCCGCCCGATAAAGATATTTTAGAATGCTGGTTTCCTTTTCGGTCAAGCGAATGCGCCGGCCCTCTTCGGTAGTGAGCTGCTTCATCGCGGGCGTGAAAGTGTAGGGGCCGACGCTCAGCACCGCGTCCTCGGAGGCTTCATGGCGGCGCAGCTGGGTCCGCACCCGCTCCAGCAGCACCCGGAAGGCGATAGGCTTGGCCAGAAAATCGCTCGCGCCGGACTGCAGCCCAAGCACATGATCCTCATCGCCGGACTGGGCCGTCAGCAGGATGATGGGCAGCGTCTCGCCCTCATCGCGCAGCGCCTTGCAGGCTTTCCGTCCGTCCATGTCGGGCAGGCCGACATCAAGGATGACCAGATCGGGCGTGACGGCGCGGACCTTCTCCATGCCTTCAGTGGCCGTGGCGGCAGTAACGGTCTCAAACCCATCCTCAAAGCCGAATTGCTCGGCCAGCACCTCACGCAGCTCATCGTCATCATCAACGATCAGGAGTGTCTTTATCGCCGCCATCAGGAAACCCCCTGCGTGAAGAGCGCACGCGCGCTGGCGTCAAGATAGGGTGATCGCAGCCGTCTGGCCAATAGGGCCTTGCCCTCGCCCTGCGGCGTGCACGAAATTGCCTCCATGAAACTCATCGCCCATGCAGACGGGAGGCTGGAGACGGGCGGCGCGGTTCTGCGCTGCGCGCTTGGCCGTTCAGGCGTTATTCCGGCGGCCGACAAGCGCGAAGGGGATGGAGCAAGCCCGTCAGGCATCTGGCCGGTGCGCCGGGCGCTCTGGCGACCGGACCGGTTGGAAAAGCCCGCGACGCCCCTGCCGCTGCAGCCAATAGAGCCCGATGATGGCTGGTGCGATGCGCCGTCGGACCCGGCCTATAATCGGCCCGTGCGCCGGCCATGGCCCGCAAGCCACGAGGTGATGACACGCGAGGACGGGCTTTATGACGTGGTGGTGGTGCTCGGCCATAATGACGATCCGCCCGTGCCAGGGCTCGGCTCGGCGATCTTCCTGCACTGCGCCGCACCCGATTATGCGCCCACGGAAGGCTGCGTGGCGCTGGCGCGCGATGAGCTGGTAGCATTGCTCAAAAGCCTGAACCGCACCAGCACGCTGGAGATCAGGGAATACCCCTAAAGAATAAACTTCGACAGATCGGCATTGCCGGCCAGTGTCTTCACGCGATCATGCACATAATCGGCATCTATGCGGATGGTCTCGCCGGAGCGGTCCGACGCGGTGAAGCTGATCTCCTCAACCAGCCGTTCCAGAATGGTGTGCAGGCGCCGCGCGCCGATATTCTCCACGCTGGCGTTTACTTCCGCCGCGTAGTCGGCGATCGCCTCGATCGCGCTGTCATCAAACTCCAGCGTTACGTTTTCAGTGCCCATCAGGGCGATATACTGGGTGACCAGGCTCGCTTCCGGTTCGGTCAGGATGGCGCGGAAATCCTCCCGCGTCAGGGCTTTCAGCTCCACACGGATCGGCAGGCGACCCTGGAGCTCGGGCAGGAGATCGCTCGGCTTGGTGACGTGAAACGCGCCGGACGCGATAAAGAGGATATGGTCGGTCTTCACCGGGCCATATTTGGTGGCCACCGTCGCGCCTTCGATCAAAGGCAGGAGATCGCGCTGCACGCCCTCGCGTGACACATCGGCACCGCGCGTATCGCTGCGCGCGCAGATCTTGTCAATTTCATCAAGAAAAACAATGCCTTCATCCTCGGTCAGACGCAGGGCCTCTTCCTGAATCTGGCTGTCATCCAGCAAACGGTCAGCTTCTTCGCGCAGCAGGGGCTCAAACGCTTCACGAACGGTCGTTCGGATTGTCTTGCGCTTGCGGCCCATACCCTTGCCGAGAATATCGCCCAGATTGATCATGCCGACCCCGCCCATGCCCGGCAGGTCGAGCCCTTGCAGCGGATTGGCGTCGTCGGAAATCTCGATCTCGATTTCCTTCTCCGCCAGCTCGCCCTCAATCAGCTTGCGCCGAAAGCTCTCGCGGGTGGACGGGTTGGCGGCCTGGCCCACCAGCGCGTCGAGCACGCGTTTTTCAGCCGCTTCCTCGGCGTGGGCGCGCACGGCCTCTCGCCGCGCCTCACGCACCAGACCGATGGCGACTTCCACCAGATCACGCACGATGGAATCCACATCCCGGCCGACATAGCCGACTTCGGTAAACTTGGTCGCCTCGACTTTCAGGAAAGGCGCGCCTGCCAGCCTGGCCAGACGCCTTGAAATCTCGGTCTTGCCGACGCCGGTCGGCCCGATCATCAGGATATTCTTCGGCGTCACTTCCGCGCGCAGCTCCTCCGGCAGGCGCTTGCGGCGCCAGCGATTGCGCAGCGCCACGGCGACGGCCTTCTTGGCGTCGTGCTGGCCGATAATATGGCGGTCGAGCTCGGAAACGATCTCGCGCGGAGAAAACTCGGTCATGGGAAGGCACGCTTTCTGTGGGGGCGGGGGTGATATGGCCGGGGATGTAAGGGTAATGCGCGGGCGGGGGAAGGGTTCTGGCTGAATGGGCGTGATGTGCTACGGCGTTACGCCTCCAGCCATTCGGCCCTCACGGTCTCGTCGTCTTCAGCGGGCAGGCGCCCGGCGCGCTCGGCAGCGAAGCGTTCCGAATCCAGCCGGGACAGCGCCCAGATGGCCGCCCCGCGTACCAGCGCGCTGTCATCATCGAGCAGGGCCAGCACCGGTTCCAGCACGGTATCAGAACCGGAATTGCCCAGCGCGATGAGCACATTGCGGATAAAGCGCTCCCGCCCGATCCGCTTGACCGGTGATGCGGTGAAAAAGCTGCGGAAAGCCGTATCATCAAGCCGTGCAAGCTCCGCCAACAGTGGTGCCTGCAATGCCTCACGGGCATGAAAGGCGGTCTCGCCTGTGCGCTCCGCAAACTTGTTCCACGGGCACACCGCCAGGCAGTCATCACATCCGTAGATGCGATTGCCCATGGGGATGCGAAATTCGCGCGGTACAGGGCCTTTGTGCTCGATGGTGAGGTAGGAGATGCAGCGGCGCGCATCGAGCCTGTAGGGCGCAGGAAACGCGTCTGTGGGGCATATGTCGAGACAGGCCCGGCAGGAGCCGCAATGATCGGTTTCGGCTGCGTCCGGCTCCAGCTCCGCTGTAGTCAGCATCACGCCCAGAAACAGCCAGCTTCCCCATTCCCGACTGACAAGATTGGTGTGCTTGCCCTGCCAGCCGAGCCCGGAGCGTTCGGCCAGCGGCTTTTCCATCAGCGGCGCGGTATCGACAAATATCTTCACCTGTGCGCCCGTCTCGCCATGGTAGCGCCGGGCGAGGCTTTTGAGGCGCTTTTTGAGGACATCGTGATAATCCCGGTTGCGGGCATAGACCGAGATGACCGCGCGATCGGTTGCTTTCAGATCCTCCAGCGGATCATGGTCCGGGCCGTAATTGAGCCCCACCACCACGGCCGAGCGCGCATCGGCCCACATGGCGGTGGGGTGCGTGCGCCGCTCCAGCGTGTCCTCCATCCAGCCCATCGTGCCGTGATGGCCTGCGGCCACGAAATCGCGCAGGCGCTCACCTGCCGCCCACGGCGCATCGGCGCGCGCGATCCGCACGGTGTCAAAACCGGCCTCCAGCGCCATGGCGCACACATCAGCGGGGGCAGAACGGGTCATGCCCGCAGCATGACATAGAAGGCCCCGGACCCGCCATGACGGGCATGCGCGCTGGCATAGCCCGAAACAAGCGCCGCGAATTCCGGTTCAGCCAGCCAGAGCGGCAAGGAACGGCGCAGCACGCCCGGCAGGGAGGGCGCATCCGGCGTCCAGGGCTCGAAACGGCGGGTATCTTCCGCGCGCATGCCCGCTCCCTTGCCGGTGATCACCAGCACGGTGCGATGACCCTTCATGGCCGCGCGCGACAGGAAAGAAAGCAGCATCTGGCGCGCGCGCGCCGCCGTTTCGCCGTGCAGATCGATCTTCGCATCAATCTCGACATGACCGCGGCGGATTTTGCGTTCCGCCTGCCGGTCCACAGGCACCTTGCGGGCCAGCGAGCCGGTATTGAGCGCGCTGGCGGAACTGCCCATGCCGGCGCCGAGCGCGGCGGCGAAATCCTCTGACGTTGGCGGTCCGGGCACACGGACTCCCGAAGCTGGAAGCGGCCGGGTGGTGCGCGCCACCTTGCGCCAGAGGGCGCGTTCTTCCGGGGTCAGGGTGCGGCGCGGCCCGCTCATCGCTGATATCAGGACACGCGCGCAAGGCGCACGGCGAGCCGTTCGGGCAGGAGAATGTGCCAGCGTGCAAAACTGTTCTGCCGGCCTGCTGTCTCCCCCGCCTCATGGCCCCAGCCGAAGAAAAGATCGCCGCGCGCCGGCCCGGTGATCGCCCCGCCCGCATCCTGCGCAATGAGAAGGCCCGACCACAGCCCGTGGCCCGATACCTCGCCGCGCACGAAAACCGGCACACCCCAGGCATGGAAGGCCGGATCAACGGCAAGGCTGCCCATCGGCGTCAGCGGCACGCCCTGCGAGCCCAGCGGACCGGCATTGGAATCAGGAATGTCCTGCAGATCGAAGAACACATAGCGCGGGTTCTCGTTGAAGAGCGGCGTCCAGGCCGCAGGCCCGTTCCGCTGCAGCCAGTTCTCGATATGCTGTTTGGAGGCCTGTCCGGGCGGCAGTTCGCCCCGGTCCAGCAAGAGACGGCCTATTGACACGTAAGGATGGCCATTATGGGCGGCAAAGGCCGCGCGGCGCTGGCTGCCATCTTCGAACACCAGCCGGCCCGAGCCCTGGATCTGCATGAAGAACACGTCGATCGGCCTGCCCCAGGCGAGCGGCACACCGATATCGAGCGCCTCGATCTCGGAACGCGTGCGCCCCTCATCCGCCGCGCTCCACTGTTCCGCGCCGAGCCCTGCGATCAGCTGGGACATGTCTCCGGCAGGACGCAGGCCCGGCCGGGCGCGGATCGCCATGGAAAATTCCTGATCCGGATAGGCGCGCGCCTCCACCAGCGGCTCGTAATAGCCGGTGAGACGCCCTTCTCCGCTAACCTCTACCGGGCGAAAGCGGGTCTCGAAAAAGCGCCGGGCACTCATCGCATCATCGGTATGCGCGCGCTGCGCGTCGGCACAGATACCATGCCAGTCGCCGGCATAACCGGCGTGAGGGGCCCGCGGATTGAGCGGCTGGTTGGCCGGGCGGCGCAGGATCGCGTCACAGCTGCGCAGGAAGGCCGCGAGTGCAGGGCGCGGATCGTGGCTCTGCCAGCCTTCAACGCGGGAAAAATCGCTGGTGCGCAAGGTCAGCCCGGCCGGCGGGCCGCCCGGTATGGGGCGTATGGGCGCAGCTCCGGCGCCATTATCGGCGGGCTGGCTGGCGCAGGCGGAGATAAGCAGGGCAGCCAAGGCTGCCAGCGCGATATCAGGCCGGACGCACGCCCGAAAGGCGCCAGTTGGGATTATCGCTGGTGACATCGCGCTCGAAGCTCCAGATCTCGCTTACCGGGTGCAGCGCCGCGATATCGCCCGATACCACACTGCCATCGGCGGCACGGGTCTCATGGGCGATCTCGGCGACGAATCGCACCTTGATCCTGGCCTTCGGTCCGTTAAGGGAAGCTTCTTCCAGCCGCGCTTCCTTGATCCGGTCGATCTCGGTGACGAGGGTTTCACCCTTTTCCGCACGCGCCTGAATGGCCTCGCCATAGGCTTTCAGGACGCGCGGGGCGAGCAGCGGCTCCAGCGCCTCCACATCACCCTTGGCGAACGCGCCGGCAATCATGGAGTAGGCCGCGCGCGCGCCTTTCACGAACTCACCCGCATCAAAGCCGGGATCGGCGTCAGCGATGGCTTCAAGGCCGTCATAGGCGGTGTCGGAAATGTCCACCGCACTGAAAGACGGGGCGGGACGGGCCACAGGCGCATCACCTTTGCTGTCAGACAAAGGCGCAGCAGCCTCACGCGCGCTGGCGCGGGCGGCCTCGCGCTCGGCTTCCTCGCGTGCATGTTCCTCCGGCGAACGCCCCACCTGGCGGCCCAGAACCATGTAGAGGCGGATGCCGATAAAGACGGCCAGCCCGGCGAAAAACAGTATCTGAAGCAGGTCCACGCGCTTTACTCCTGACGGCCCGGACCGGTCCGGGCCCTGTCACCTTTCAGCCAACATATAGGCTGTTAGCGCGTCAAGGTCAGCCCGGGCGTGCAGGCAGGCAAACTTGCCGCGAGGCGAGCCGCGTGCTAACCGCGCCGCCTCACCTTGGCCGACCGGCCTCAACACGCCTTGCGGAGACGCCTGACATGACCGACGCCCCGAACACGCCCGATCCCAGCCAGCCCGGTGCAGCCAATCCTGGTGACGGCCCGTCCGTGCGTGTGCTCGGCCAGTATGTGAAGGATCTCTCTTTCGAAAACCCCGGCGCGCCCGGCACGCTGCGCGGCAGCGCCAGCCAGCCCAATATCGATCTGGGCATTGATGTGCGCATGCAGAGCCTTGATGCGGAAACCTTCGAGGTCGAGCTGGTATTTTCCGCCAAAGCCGTGAACGGAACGGTCACCCTGTTCGTGTGCGAGCTCAGCTATGCCGGCCTGTTCCAGGTGCGCGGCCTGAACGATGCTGACCGCGAGGCTTTCCTGCTGATCGAGGGTCCGCGCCTGATCTTCCCGTTTGCCCGCAAGGTCATCGCCGATGCCACGCAAAATGGCGGCTTCCCGCCGCTCATGCTGGAACCGGTCGACTTTACCGCCCTCTATCGCCAGCAGCTCGCCCAGCGTAATGCGGGCGCTGCCGGCGAACCATCCGGCACGGCCTAGAGGCCATAGGGTTTCCACGCCTCTTCCCCGCCGAAACTGGCGAGGAAAGCGGCGTGGCGCGCACGCTCTTCAGGCTTTGACAGCGGGCCGAGAGCCTGCGGACGCGGCGGGCGGGCCGGAAATCTGACCTTGCCGCCCGCACCACCATCCCCGGCGAAATCCAGCGCGCGGGTGCGCCCGCCATTGAGCTCCAGATAGACTTCGGCCAGCAGATAGGCATCAATCAGCGCGCCGTGCTTGGTGCGGCTTTCCAGCGAGATGTCGAAGCGTTTGCACAGCGCATCGAGATTGGCCGGCGAGCCCGGAAACCGCTCGCGCGCCATAGCCGCGGTGTCCTTAAAGCGGCTTGCCGGAATTTCCGGAAACCCGGCACGCGACAGCTCCATATTGATAAAGCCGCGGTCAAAAGGCGCATTATGGGCGACCAGCACCGAATCCCCGACAAATTCCAGAAACTTTTCTGCCACTTCGGCAAAGAGCGGCTGGTCCTTGAGAAGTTCCCAGGTATGCCCTGTAATCGCCGTGGCATCGGGCGGTACGTCGCGTTCGGGATTGATCAGGGTGTGAAACTCGCGCCCTGTCGGGATCATGTTGATCACTTCCACGCAGCCGAGCTCGGTGACGCGGTGGCCTTCCTCGGTCTTCAGACCCGTGGTCTCGGTATCGAAAATGATCTCTCTCATGAGGATGGAGTCTCCGCGCGTTCGCGTAAGGCTTCCAGTATGGCACGCACCTGATAGCGCGCATCATCCACACCTTTTGAGGTATCGACCACAAAGTCGGCGCGCTGGCGCTTTTCAGCATCAGGCGTCTGGCGGGAGAGGATCATGTCCAGCTTCTCATGGCTCATGCCATCACGTGCCAGAACGCGATCCCGCTGGATGTCTTCCGGCGCAGAGACGACCACAATCACATCGACCCGCTCATGCTGATCGGTCTCGAAGAGAAGCGGGATATCGAACACCACGAAAGGCGCGCCGTCGGCCTGTGCCTTTTCGACGAAGCCGTGGCGGGCTTTACCCACCAGCGGATGGACTATTCCCTCCAGCCGGGCGAAATCCTGCGGATTGGCTTTGAGATGCACACTCAGCGCTTCGCGATCCACCGCGCCGTCCTTCACCACGTCGGGGAAAGCCTCGCGCAGCGACTTTACCGCCGCCCCGCCCGGCGCATAGAGCGCGGCGACGGCTGCATCGGCATCGAACACCGGTACGCCTTCATCGGCAAAAAGCCCGGCTGTCGTGGACTTGCCCATGCCGATGGAGCCCGTCAGCCCGATTACGATCATTCCCTTGTCTCCAGGGCGGCTTCCAGCAGGGCGCGGACATCAATAGCGGCCGGAGGCGGCGCGCCGAAGAAAGCTTCAAAAGCCGGGCGGGCCTGCCCGATAAGCATGGAAAGCCCGTCAGCGGTTTTCATCCCTGCCGTGCGCGCCTCGCCAAGAAGCGGTGTTTCCAGCGGCACATAGACCATGTCAAACACAATGGAGCCGCTTTCCAGCTGCCGGAGTGGCAGGGAGAGAGCCGGCTGACCCATCATCCCAAGGCTCGTGGCATTGATGACAAGCCGTGCGCCATCCAGCGCCTGCAGGGCATCCTCCATCGCGAAGATATGTGCCGCGACTTTCATATCTTTTGCGATTTTTTGTGCGCGCCCCGGTGTGCGGTTGAGGATGCGGATATCGCCGATGCCGCGCGCGGCGAGCACATAAAGCGCGGCCCGTGCCGCCCCGCCCGCGCCGACAAGTACAGCAGGGCCGTCTCCTCGCCAGCCGGCCTCGTCCAGCGCGGCTTGTATACCCGCTATATCGGTGTTGTCCGCATGAAGACCGTCGTCGGTCACGCACAGCACATTCGCCGCGCCGACAGTGCGGGCCGCTTCGCTGACCGTGTCCGCGATATGTAGAACGGCTTCCTTGTGCGGAAGGGTGATATTGACGCCGGTGAAGCCTTCATCCTTCAGCCGTGTGCACGCCGCTTCAAGCTCTGACGGCTCCACGCCAAGTTTTTCATATGATCCCTCGATACCGGCGGCTTTCAGCCAGGCCGTCATCATCACAGGGGAGAGGGAATGACCGACCGGCCAGCCCATCACTCCGGCGCGCCGGGGCCGCTCGCTCATGACGCGATCACGCCTTCCTCACGCAGGAAGGCCAGCAAGGGCAGGAGCGGCAGGCCAAGCACGGCGAAGAAATCACCCTCAACTTCAGAGAAGAGCTGCGCGCCAAGCCCTTCATAGGCATAAGCGCCCACCCCCTTGGTGAGGATATCGCCCGCCTCGTCCATATAGCGGTCAAGGAAGCTGTCCGAGAACGGGCGCATCTCCATCCGGCACGTGCTTTCATGGCGCCAGATCACGTCGCCGTCGCGGGCAATAGCCAGCCCGCCTTTCAGCCAGTGCGTCCGGCCTGCGAACATTTCCAGCCGTGCACGCGCCTCTGGCGCGTTGCGGGCCTTGTCAAAGGCCGCACCCTCAAACTCCAGCACCTGATCGGCACCCAGTACATAGGCTTCCGGCTGGCGTTTGGAGACGGTGAGCGCCTTGGCTTCAGCCAGCGCCAGTGCCAGCGCGCCGGGGGAGCCGGTAAAGGCCTGCTTGAACACGGCTTCATCAAGATCGGCCGGATCGATTCCGAAGCTGACGCCGGCCTTTTCAAGTATGGCCCGGCGCGAAACCGAGCCGGAGGCGAGAACCAGCTTGCTCATGCCTTGCCCCGATATTCCGTGAGAAGATTGATCACCTTGGCGGCCGTTTCCTCGATGGAGCGGCGCGTGACGTCAATCACCGGCACCTGATGGCGGGCAAAGAGCCGCTTGGCAAACAAGAGCTCATCCTTCACCGCTTCCTCGTCCACATAATCGGTGGAACGGTCTTCATTGAGATTAAGCAGGCGGTTGCGCCGGATCTGGATGATGCGCTCCGGTGTCGCGACAAGCCCCACAATCAGCGGCTTCTTCCACTCAAACAGCGCCTCGGGCAGCGGCGCTCCAGGCACGAGCGGAATATTCGCCGCACGCACGCCCCGGTTTCCCAGATAGATGGAGGTCGGGGTTTTCGAGGTGCGGCTGATGCCGAGCAGGATCACATCGGCTGAGGGAAGATCATCACCCTGGCCATCATCATGGGCCATACAGTAATTCATCGCCTCGATACGCCTGTAATAGTCCGCATCAAGGGTACGCTGGGCCCCCGCCCGTCCTGTCA
>JBJHCI010000035.1:0-10525 GCA_050485925.1 Maricaulaceae bacterium | reverse complement strand
GTGTAGAGTTACAGGCCGGGCATGTCAAGTTTTTCGTACAAAGCAGGCTGAGACCTATCGCTCCATCTCTGCCACAGCAAGGCGGGCCGCGTAGGCGGGGTCGTCCTCCAGCGCGCGCAAAAGCGTGCGGGCACGGGCGCTGATCGCGGTGTCCAGCGCGGCATCAAGGCCGTCACGCGCGGGCAGGCCAGCCGCGCGGGCAAGCTGCGCGCGAGCCGCGTCCAGATAGGCCGTCTCCCCGCTGGCCAGCAGGGCCACGGCAAAGAAATACGCGATCACCGGATCATCGGGCGCGCGCGTGATGGCGGCGTCATAGGCGATCATCCCGTCCGCCAGCGAAGCGCCAAGCGCCCGGCCGCCGCCGCGGCGTACCACCTCGAAATGCCACGCACCCAGCATGGCCGGTCCCCACGGATCAGCGCCGTCCAGCGCCATGGCCCGCTCGATATGTGTTTTGCCCTGCTGGGGCAGACGGCGCATGAAGGCCCGGAACGTGCCTGTATAGCGCCCCTCAAACCCGATTCCGGCCGCCATACGCAAATGCGCCTCGGCGAGGCTGTCATCAGCGGCAAGCGCGGCTCTGGCATGGGCGGAAAGACGGCCCGCCACGGCGCGGCGGTTTTCGGCCCTGTCTGCCATCAGGAGTGCCAGCGCAGCCCCGGCGGCAAAGGCCTGCGCCTCGGCGGAGGGATCGATGCTGGCGAGCGTTTCGGCGCGTTCAAACTCACCCGCCGCATAGGCTTCGCGCGCCGCAGACAGGTCGGCATACGCAGGCGCGGTCATCACCAGCACCGCAAACGCTGCCATCACGCCTCTCATGCCAGCCATCGCGCACCGCCCTCACCTGCTCTCAACGGAAAGATTAGCGCGCATCATGGCAAGGTGAAGGCCTTGGCTGGCCCAAACCGGTTTGACGCGTGCGCTGGCCAGCCTCTAACCTCAGCGTGCAGTTGGGGGAGGACAGACAATCATGATCGCAATGGCCATGGCGGCCAGCCTGCTGGTTCTCTCTGACAGCACAGACCTCGATCTGCAAAATCATCCTTATTGCGCTGAGACAGAAGCCTTCGATCCCGGAGAAGATGCAGACCTTACCCTGCGCCGCGAGATTGCTCTGGAGGCCTGCCGTCTACCACTGGGCCTCGAGGCGAGCGACGTGGAGGTCCTGCTGGGCGATCAGGACTTCGTGTTCGAAATCGATGGCGAGGAACTGGTAATCGCGCGGCGTCATCTCGCCGACCTGCAAGGCGCGTTGGGAGGGTTTCTTGATGAAGTGGAGGGGCTGGATCGTGTTTTTGCCAACCGCTTTCGCTTGGCATCGCTTAATCAGGCCCTGCTGACCTTCTACGTCATACCGGAAGGCGCAACCCGGATCACCCCCGACATGATACCGGGATGGGAGGGGCCGGACGCTCCGCCGAAAGCGGTGGTCGAAAACCACGGCGAAATAACGGGTGAGCTGATCGCCACGGAGCTTTGGAGCGAGGCGCTTGGCGAGACCCGCCGCCTGCATGTCTACCTGCCACCGGGCCACGACCCAGCTGACCGCTACCCGTCCGTATTCTTTGCGGACGGTGGTGTGGTTAATTATTTCGCCCGCCTGATCGAGCCGCGCATAAGCGACGGGAGCCTGCCGCCATTGGTGCTGATCGGCGCTGAATCCGGTCAGCAGGGCATTGTCGAGGACCGCTCTGACATCGAGCGCGATCTGCGTAACGCCGATTATCTGCCCGGCGGGATCCGAGGTGTGAATCGCTTTGACGCCCACCTGATTTTCTTTGCGGACGAGCTTGTGGAACACGCCATCGCACACTGGGGTGTTAGTCCGGACCCCACCTTGCGCGGGGTTTATGGCCGCTCCAGCGGGGGCGCATTCTCATTGCAGGCGGGCTTTCGCCGACCCGACCGGTTCGGTCACGCCTTCTCAATGTCCACAGGCCGGGGAAGGATAGACGAAGCCGATGACGCGCCGGAAAATGCCGCGCGCTTCTATTTCGCTGCAGGGCGCTATGAAAGCGGCTTCATGTTCAATGCTCGTCGTTCTGCGGATGCCCTGCAGGCCGCGGGCTATAAGGTCCGTCTGGAGGCGCTGGCGGCAGGCCACACGCAGGAGATCGACGAGCTCATGCTGATCCCGTTCCTGCGTGACGCCTTCTCCGCAGACTAACCCTGGCTAAGATCCTCGCCCGCCAGCGCGCGGCGGATCAGCGCAATCGTGCGTGGCAGGCCGTAGATCGCGGCAAATCCGCCAAAGCGGGGGCCCTGGGATTGGCCCAGCAGCACTTCGTAGAGCGCCTGGAACCAGTCGCGAAGCTGTTCAAACCCTGCATCCTTGCCGGCGGAATAGACTTCCGTCTGGATCAGTTCGCCGTCACGCTCGTCCGGTGACAGCGCTTCAAGGCGCACCACCAGCCCTTCCAGCCCTGCCCGCTCATGCGCGCTCGGTGCGCGGTAGGATTTGGCCGGTTTCACGAAGTCCTCGTAATAGCGAATCGCATAGTCTGCCAGTCGGTCGAGGAAGGGTTCGCTTGCCGGGCTTGCGTCCGGCGCATAACGGCCGATAAAGCCCCACAGCGTCTCTTTGCTCGACGCGTTCGCCGCCGAGACGAGATTCATCATCAGCGCAAAGGAAATATCCGCGCCGGGACTGGGCGGATTGCCCGAATGGATGTGCCAGACCGGGTTCTCGATGCGCTTGTCAGCGTCCTGTCCCTGATAGGCGGCCAGATGCTGGCGATACTCGTCCACGGCCTTGGGGATTACGTCGAAATAGAGCCGCTTTGCGGTTTTAGGCTTCTGGAACATGTAGAGCGACAGGCTCTCGGCCGGCGCATAGCGCAGCCATTCCTCCACCGCGATGCCATTGCCCTTGGTCTTGGAGATTTTCTCGCCGACCTGATCAAGGAAGAGCTCGTAGCAGAACTGCACCGGCGGCTCGGCCTCAAGGATCCGGCAGATGCGCGAGTAGATGGCGCCATTGACCTGGTGGTCCTTGCCATACATCTCGAAATCGACGCCGAGCGCGGCCCAGCGCATGCCGAAATCCGGCTTCCATTGCAGCTTGGTGTTCCCACCGGTGACGGGCAGGGTCAGTTCCTCGCCATCCTCATCATCAAACGTGATCGTGCCGGCCTGCGCGTCGATGGCCTTCATCGGCACGTAGAGCACGCGGCCAGTTTTCGGGCTGATGGGCAGAAAGGGGCTGTAGGTGGCGCGGCGCTCTTCCCCGAGGGTGGGGAGCATCACTTTCATGATGTCGTCATAGCGCTCGAGCGCTTTCAGGAGCATCGTGTCATACGCGCCGGAGCGATAAAGCTCTGTTGCGGACAGGAATTCATACTCAAAGCCAAACCCGTCCAGAAACGCGCGCAGGCGGGCATTATTGTGGTGGCCGAAGCTCTCATGGGTGCCGAAAGGGTCCGGCACATCGGTCAGCGGGCGCTGCAGATGGGCTTCGAGCTTTTCCGGGTTCGGAATATTGCCCGGCACTTTTCGCATCCCGTCCATATCATCGGAGACGCAGATCAGGCGCGTGGGGATTTTGCCATCCGTGAGCACTTCAAACGCGTGGCGCACCATGGTGGTGCGTACCACCTCGCCGAACGTGCCAATATGAGGGAGGCCGGACGGGCCATACCCGGTCTCGAAGACAACGGGCTTGGACGCGTCCCCGCGCTTTTCCACGCGTTTGACAAGTTCCCGCGCGAGCTCGAACGGCCAGGCTCTGGCGTTGGCGGCAAGGGCGGAATACTCGCTCATCGGGCTGTCATGTCCATTCTGTCTGTAGGGATGGGCTGGCAGGTAGACTTAGCGAGCGGGCGCGTCAATGACGCCCCTGCCCCTCAGCCCTCAACCTCATCGTCAAAAATCGCCTCGATGGGCTCCCCGAACAGGCGGGCAATACGGAAAGCCAGCGGCAGGGAGGGGTCATACTTCCCGTTTTCCAGCGAGATTACCGTCTGACGCGACACATCGAGCTGCTCCGCCAGATGCGCCTGACTCCAGCCGCGTATCCCGCGCAACTCCTTCAGCCGGTTCTTCATGCGTATCGCCGGGTCAGGAAGGCGGCGGCAACGCCGTAAATCATTGCAAAGGCGGGGAAGAGATAGATCAGCGGCAGATCACTTACAGGCGTATGCAGCGCAATCAGGCCCCACACGGTGGCCGCCGCGAGGACGGCCCCTGCGGCAATCGCCGTCGCCGTGATCATCAGCGAGCGGATCATCTCGTCGCTCTCGACCACGATATAGACCCAGATCACCGTCCAACCGATAAAAAAGCCAATGGGCAAGCTTTGCAAAACCCCTTTCGGGAACCCACTCAGGCCCGGCACGTAATGAATCGACGCCATGATGGCCGCCACATAGGCCATCACGATCCCCGCCTGCGCTGGAATGAGCCAGGCCGCTTTCAGTTCATGACGGGGCGTTGCAGGTGCGTTCGCGGCCGTGCTGGCGATATGGTTCTCACGCACCCAGAGCAGGAAGCAGGCCAGGGTAGCAGCGCCCAGGCCCGCAAGCGTCAACAGGCTGGTATCACCGCTGGCCAGCTCAAACAGGAAAACGACAAATACGCCGATGGTCAGAAAGAGCAGCAATATGGCCAGCGTGCCGGTCGCCCGGATGGGGTGGCGTATCCGGTCCTTGGAGGTGCTGGGTGGGGTCATGGGCCGGTCTCCGGTTCTGCAGGCTAGCGGTAATGACGGCTGACGAAGAAGAGTGAGAGATAATAGCCGGGCACCGCGATCAGCACTGAGAAGATTGGTTCGAACCGGGCGATGGGAAGGACCGCGTGGGCGAAGCTCCAGGCAAAACTCATCATGATCGCTGCGCACAGGCCGATAGCCCATGACAAGATGTGGATGCGTTGCTGCAACTCATCGAGGGCGCGGATCAGGGCAACGGTCTCATAGACCGCCGCCAGCAGGAACGCACACCAGAGCCCCACCATGAAGAGATTGAGCCCGAAGCGTTCCGGCTGGCCGCCACCCACCGCGTAAAACACGATGAAGGCGGGCACCATCAGAAGCACCAGCGCCGTTGATCGCCAGATATAACGCCGGCGGGCGGCGGGCGGAGCTGTGTAGGTTTCCGGAACGAGATTGATCATGCGCTATCAGGCCTCTTTGGGCTCACCACGGTTCTGGCTGCCAGTAAACCGGCGTATCAGCCAATGCCGGTTCGCGAGCGCTGTCCAGCCGAGAACAAAAGCGGTCAGCCAGAACAGTGCCTCGGTGGCCAGCGCTGCCGCAATCAACGCCAACATGAACACTGCTCTGGGCGCGTCCAAAAAATAGGCCGCCCCCGCGCCCGTCCAGGCCAGCAGCGCTGCTATCAAAGCTACGCCGAAAAGACCGGCGCGCAATTTGGAACTGGAAGTCATGTCATACCCCTTTCGTAAAGCGTGCTTTACATATGCGGTAAAGCTCGCTTTACGTCAAGGGTATTTTACAATTTTTCTGCGGTTGGGTGAAACGAGTGTGTACGCGACCACAAAAAACGCCGGGCCCCTGTCAGAGCCCGGCATCTTCGGTGTTCCCGCGATGAAAGCGCCTACTTGTTCGGCTGTGGCGTGACGCGCAGGTATGGCTTGAGCTTCTTATAACCCTTCGGGAAGAGCCTGTCGGCATCTTCGTCGGACAAGCTTGGCACCACAATCTCGTCATCCCCATCGGTCCAGTTTACCGGCGTCGCCACCTTGTAACCATCGGTCAACTGGAGCGAGTCGATCAGGCGCAGCACTTCGTTGAAATTGCGACCGGCGCTCGGGGGATAGGTAAAGGTGGCGCGGATCTTCTTGTTCGGGTCGATCACATAAACCGCGCGCACGGTGAGCTTTGGGTCAGCTTTGGGGTGGATCATCGTGTAAAGGGTGGAGACCTCCTTGTTCACGTCCGCGATGATCGGGAAGTTCATCGCCGTGCCCTGGGTTTCCTCGATATCCTTGATCCAGGCCTTGTGGTCGTCCAGCGGATCAACCGACAGCGCGATGGCCTTGGCGTTTCTCTTGGCGAACTCGTCCTTCAGCTTGGCGGTAAAGCCCAGTTCGGTGGTGCACACAGGGGTGAAATCAGCCGGGTGGGAGAAGAACACGACCCATTTGTCACCGATCCAGTCATGAAAGCGGATCGGGCCTTCGGTGGTGTCGGCGGAGAAGTCGGGGGCGGTATCGCCGAGGAGGAGTGACATCGCGGGAATTCCTTTCGCGTGTTTGGCAGATGACATGCGCGGGGTTTTACTTAAGGTGTCGATCCGCGCCGTGAAAGGTGCGCGACCGCATCATTTTCAAAGCCCCTTACAGAGCCGCCTCCCATGCCCAGCCTGATCATCATGCGCCATGCCAAAGCCGTTGACCGGATGGAGGCCGAAGATGATTTCGACCGCGGCCTCACCCCGCGTGGCCTTACCGACGCGCAGCGCGCCGCAGAAGCCATGGCCAGAGCCGGGCTGAAAGCCGATACCGCCCTCGTCTCGCCCGCCCGGCGCACGCTGGAAACATGGCGCGCCATCGCTCACCTTTTCCCTGCAGCGGCCGTAGAAGACCCGATGGCGCTCTATCACGCTTCACAGGAAATGCTGGAGCGTGCGGTGATCGAAGCGCTGGAGGCCGGTGCCCGCGCCATCGTGCTGGTGGGCCATAATCCCGGTATCGGCGCTTTTGCCCACGCCCTTGCCGCCCGCGCCGAAGCCATGGAGGGCGTGCCCTATGGCTGGCCGACCAGCGCGGCCATCGCCTTCCGGATCGACGGGCCGGACCTGGAACAGCCGACACGTACCTTCCTGTTCAATCCCAAGACAGAACAGGCCTAGGCCGCCCTTGTGGAGGAGTGCTCCACGGCGGACGTCTCTCCTTGTCAGGAACCAAATCCGCTTCGCGTCACGCCCGAAACCTTTATGAGGACAGGCCCTAGATCAGATTCAGAGCGAATTCGTTCGCTGCTATGGTTAATTTGCGTTAACCTTGTTTCCTGTGGGGCGAAAAGCGCAAAGCGCGGCGCCGGTTCGAACAGGGGTGATGGGTGGACGGCTCGACGGCTTTCGCGCACAGACGAACGCGCAACGACGCCCCCAGTGATGCCGTCAAAGCACGCAAGGCCGCCTTCGCGTTATTACATGCTTGCCCTCAGGCCAGCGCAGGCAGCGCCACTGGAATGCCCGCCGCATTGTGGCTTGGACCGGCCGCGTTTGCCGGCGTACTCGCCCTAATCGACATCCGTCTGGCCCTGCTGGCGACGAGCCTGCTTGCCGGTTTCGCTTTCCTGACCCTGGCCGCGTTGAGGATTGCTGCCGTTATGAATGCTCCCCACTACTCGACGCGTGCCGCACTCAGCGACAAGCAATTGCCCAGCGTGACCGTGATCGCCGCCCTGCACCGGGAGGCTGATAGTGTTGGCGCACTGGTGCGTGCGCTATCGCGTTTCGATTACCCGGCATCGCGTTTCGAGATAGCGCTCGCGATTGAGGCCGACGACCATGAAACGCTGGCGGCGGCCTACCGGCTTGAAGGCCAGACCTTCCCACGCTTGCGGATCGTCCCGGTGCCCGGCATCGGCCCACGCACCAAACCCAAAGCGCTCAACTTTGCCCTGGCGGAAACCAGCGGTTCACTGATCGCGGTCTATGACGCCGAGGACGAGCCGCATCCCGACCAATTGCGCGCAGCTGCGGAGGCGTTCGCCGCCGAGCCCCGTCTTGCCTGCGTACAGGCACCGCTCGGCTGGTACAACCGAACAGAGAACTGGCTGACGCGCATGTTCGCGCTGGAATATGCCGCCCAGTTCCATGTCATGCTGCCATTCTTCGCACGCCGCGGCTGGCCTCTGCCCCTCGGCGGCACCAGCAATGTGTTCCGCCGGGCGGCCCTTGAGGAATGCGGCGGCTGGGATCCGTTCAATGTGACCGAAGATGCTGATCTCGGCTTCCGTCTGGCCCGCCATGGCTGGCTGTCCGGGATCATCCAGCCTGGCACACTGGAAGAGGCCCCGGTCAATGTGAAAGCCTGGAGTGCCCAGCGCAGCCGGTGGCTGAAGGGCCACGCGATAAGCTGGGCTGTACATATGCGCCAGCCAGGCGCGCTTCGGGGTGAAGCGGGCCTGGGCGGGCTGGCGGCCCTGCAGACAAGCCTTGGTGCCAATGCGCTCAGCGCCATGGCCCATGCGCCAGCCTTCGCCGTTATCGTCTTGTTGACGGTCTGGCGCCTCGCTGCAGGTACACCGCCCCTTATCCTGCTGCCGGTCATGTGCGGCTACGGTGCCGCCATACTGGCAGGCGCAACCGGCGCGCGCCGAGCCGGCTTCCAGCCCCGCTTGACCGATCTGCTATTGTTACCCGCGTACTGGCTTTTGCAGGCTCCCGCGATGATAAGAGCCTTGCGTGAGATCGTGCAGGCACCCTATTTCTGGGCCAAGACCGATCATGCGGTGACCGCCAGCGCAAGGAAAGCCCCGGTTGAGCCTTATCCTGACGCTCGTCCTGATGGCGACCACGGCGCTGGCATTCGCGTTTTGCGCGTGGCGCAGCGGCAGGCCGTCTGACCCCGTGCGGGGGCCGCGCATGATCCCGTGGACAACCCTTTGCATCGCGCTGGCGGTGCTCATGCTACTGCTGCTGGCCCACCTGCTCAGCTATTTCGGTATCGAGACCGGCCAGGGCCGCCCGCGCCTCTGACCGGCTGCAGTCAGTGCCTTCTTGGGTAGTGCCTAGAATGAGGCGGCTATCATCGCCACAAACATCAGCGCAAACAACGCCAGAAGCGCCCAGCGGCCCCAGCGCGGCAGGGCCCGCCAGCCCGCCACAATCCGGTCCCCAATGGCGTAGAGCACGATCCCCATCGCGAAATACCGCAAACCCCGCCCCACCACTACGGCCAGTGCAAACCAGCTCGCCCCCACACCCGCCAGCCCTGCAGCCAGGCTGGTAAACTGGACCGGCACAGGGGTCATCATAGCAATAAGCACCGCCACGGCCCCACCTGTCTCCATGCGTGCCCGCGCGTTCGACACTGCTGCCAACGCCTCGGCATCGTCCATAAGCCAGGGGGCGATCACGTCATAGGCCAGCCGTGCCAGCGTGAAGACCAACAGGCAACCAAGTATCGAGCCGAGCGCGGCGGCACCCGCAGCCGGAAAAACGAAACGCCGCCCGCGCAGCATCTGAGCTGCCAAGGGCAGGGCGACGGGCCAGGGAAAGATGGTGGAATCGATGAAGGAGCCCACAAACAGCGCCGGTACGGCCCAGCGTCCGCGCGCCGCCCGTGCCAGCCGCAACCGCCAAAGGCGCAGCTGACGCGCCACAGGGTGCCGGACGGTCTTGCGGGCTGCTGGAGGGGAGGCGTGCGCGCTCATCGGCCTTCTCTACAGGCAGCCCTGCCCGTCTCCAAAGCGGCGCAATGCCGCTATCCGCCGGGCAATCCTGTCTGGAAACTCTCCACCAGTGACCCGGTGACCAGCCGCCAGCCATCGACCAGCACGAAGAAGATCAGCTTGAAGGGCAGGGAGATGATGATGGGTGGCAGCATCATCATACCCATCGACATGAGAATGGAGGCCACTACCAGATCGATGATCAGGAAAGGGATGAACAGGAGGAAGCCGATCTCGAAGGCCCGGCGCAGTTCGGAAATCATGAAGGCGGGTGCAACCACGTGCAGCGGCGTGGCCTCGGGCGTTTCCGGCTCGATCTGGGCAATGTCGAAGAAGAGGGCCAGGTCGTTCTCGCGGGTGTGGGCCAGCATGAACATCTTCACCGGCTGTGTGGTGAGTGTGAAGGCTTCCTCGGTCTCGATCTCGCCTTCCAGATAGGGCTCAATCCCCTGGCTGTAGGCTTGGGTGAAGACCGGAGCCATTATGAAGGCCGTCAGAAACAGGGCCAGCGAGACCAGCACCGCATTGGGGGGGCTCTGCTGCAGACCCACGGCGGTCCGCAACAGGGAGAGCACCACGACGATTCGGACGAAGCTTGTCGTCATGATCAAAATGGACGGGGCGAGCGATAGCACCGTCAGGAGAATGACAAGCTGGATGACCCGCTCGGTCAGCCCGTCGCCCTCGCCGACATCGATGCTGATCGACTGGGCTTCTGCCGGCGCCACGCCAGACAGAGTCACCATGACCAGCGCGGCCACCGCCATCAGGGCCGGTCCGGCGATATGCTTGAATTGGACCCTCACGCTGCGCTTTCCCCGGCCGCTTCGTCAGGCAGGGCAGGCTCGAAACGCAGCGGAGCCGGACGCCGGTCGAGCACGGTTTCCCCTGCCATGCCCAGCAGGATGACATGCTCCTCGTCGTCCACCCGCACGCTGACCACGCGTCGGCGTGCATCCAGCATGATGCTGCCGGTCACCTCCATGCGCCGGGGCACTCCCGGACGCTGAAAGGACGGCATGAAACTGGCCAGCCCCGCCCGGCGTAACAGAAGCGCAAACCCGCCCAGCAGCCCCAGCACCAGCAAGAGCGCAGCGAAATACCGGAAGATATCGAGCATATCCATGGAAGGGACGCTCTCCAGCGCGCAATCAGGGACGCCCC
>JBJHCI010000034.1:0-10603 GCA_050485925.1 Maricaulaceae bacterium | reverse complement strand
ACCTGAACCCGTTCCCGAGCAACACCGGCGACGTCCTGCGGCGGTACCCGAAGGTCCTGGTGCCCGAGATGAACCTCGGGCAGCTCGCGCTGCTCCTCCGCGCGGAGTTCCTCGTCGACGCCGTCTCGTACAGCCGCGTGCGCGGCAGGCCTTGCCCTTTTCGTCGGCATTGCAGCCGAGGCCCGTCAGGCAGACAGCCAGACGCTTCTGGTGGGCGAGCCTGCCCTGCATGGCGAGCGGCTCGCCTTCACCTATGGCGGCAATATCTGGATTGCCGGGCGCGACGGTTCCAATCCGCGCCGGCTGACCACCGACCCCGCCAACGAGCACAGCCCGTATTTCTCCCCGGATGGACGGTGGATCGCCTTCAGCGCGGCTTATGACGGCAATGACGATGTGTATGTGATCCCCGCTGCTGGCGGACAGCCCCAGCGCCTGACCTGGCATCCCGGCGGCGACCGGGTGCAGGGCTGGACCCCGGACGGGCGGGTGCTCTTCTCCTCAGGCCGCGAGGTCAATCATGGCCGCTCCGCCCAGCTGTGGAGCATCGCGCCGGGCGAGGGCTATCCGCGCAAGGAGATGGAGGCGCGCTTCTTTGCCGGCGATCTGCACGCGGACGGCAACCGGCTCGCCTATATCAGCTTTGGCCCGGCCTATAACGCGCTCTATGGCGGCACGGCGGGCTGGCGTCAGCACCGGGGCGGCACTACGCCTTCCATCAATGTGCTGGACATGGCCGGTGAAACCGTCACCACCATTCCCGGCGAACGGGTCAATGACATCAACCCGATCTGGGTGGGTGATGACCTGTATTTCCTCTCCGACCGGGATGATGTCTCGCTGGCGCTCTACCGCTCTGCGGGCGGGACGGGCGAGCCTGAACTGATCCACTCCGAAGCGCCGTGGGACATTGCCCGCGCGCAAGCCTATGACGGCACGCTCGTGTTTGCCGCAGGCGGGCGCATCAAGGCGCTCGATATCGCGTCCGGCGCAGTGGAGGAGATCGTGCTATCGCTGCGCGCCGACCTGCCCCAGCTCGCCGAACGCTGGGTGGAAGGTTCGCGCACCATCCAGTCCGCATCCATCTCGCCAACCGGCGTGCGCGCCGTGTTCACCGCACGCGGCGAAGTATTCACCGTACCGGTGGATGACGGTTCGACACGCAATATCTCCAACACGCCTTCCGAACGAGAATACACCGCGATCTGGTCCCCGCAGGGCAATGAGATAGCCTATATCTCCGATGCGGGCGGACGCCATCATCTGCGCATTGTCGACCAGAGAGGCTTTTCAGTGCCGCGTGAGCGGGAGCTCGGCGGCGATGAGGGTGCATTCTACTCGCTGCGGGTCTGGTCGCCTGACGGGCAGCACATCGCCTATACCGACAACCACCTCAATCTTTACGTGATAAATGTGGAGAGTGGGGAGAGCCGGCTGGTCGGCACGCAGACACGCCGCACCGGCACCTCGCTCGCTTTCAGCCCGGACAGCCGCTGGCTCGCCTGGACGCTGCAGCAGCGCAACTATCTGCAGGACGTTGTCATCTTCGACATGGAGAGCGGAGAAAACCGCACCATTACCGACGGCATGGCCGATGCCGGGTCGGTCACGTTCTCGCGCGACGGGAAGTATCTCTACTTCACCGCCTCCACCAATACAGGCCCGCGCCAGGTGGGGCTCAACATGTCCACGCAGGAACGCCCGGCGCGCTTTGGCATCTACGCTGCCGTACTGGCCAGTGATGGCCGCTCGCCTCTGCTGCCGGGGACCGGCGATGAGGCCGGGCCGAACGGGAACGGCGAGGGCAATAACGACCCATCCAATGGCGAGGCCGATGCCACGGGTGATGAGCGTCCCGCAGCCCGGCGCGGTCGGGATGTCAGCCCGGTGCGTATCGATTTTGACGGGCTGGACCGGCGCATTGTCGCCCTGCCGCTGGCCGAGCGTGCCTATGACAGCCTGATGGTCGCCCATAATGGGGATCTTTACTTCATGGAACGGCCGCAGCCCGGCGCGAGCAATGAGCCGCCGGGCCAGTCGGTCGTCGATCAGAACCGCCTCATGCGCTTCAGCTTTTCTGACCGGGAGGCGTCTGTCGCGCTGGAAGGCGTGATCGGGGCCATGCTGTCCCATGATGGGCGTACCTTCCTGATCAACCTGCCGCGTGGCTGGGCCACGGCTCCGGCGCGCGCCAACACGCTGCGCACCTCCAACCTGTCACTGTCGGGCCTGCGCCTGCGCATCGATCCCAGGGTCGAGTGGGCACACATCTTCGATGAAGCCTGGCGCATGCAGGCTCAGTATTTCTACGACCCGAATCTGCAGGGTCTGGATTGGCAGGGCGTGCGCGAACGCTATGAGCCGCTGCTGCAGCACGTGGTGCGCCGCGAGGATCTCAATGCCCTGATCGCCGAGATGATAGGCGAGCTGCAGGCCGGCCATAACCGGATTGGCGGCGGCGATATCTACCGTCCCTCCAGCACGTTCCGCCCCGGCTTCCTGGGCGCTGATTTCGAGATCGCCGCCGGGCGCTACCGCATCACGCGCATCTATACCGGGGAAAGCTGGAACCCCTTCCTGGAAGGGCCGCTGGCCGCGCCGGGCCTGGGTGTGGAAGAAGGCGATTATATCCTGGCGATCAATGGCCGCCCGCTGACCGATCGGGACAATATCTTCGCCATGATGGAGGGCACGTCCGGCGAGCAGGTCACTCTGCTGGTCAACTCCGCCCCGCGCATGGTCGGCGCGCGCGAGCTCATCGTGCGGCCCGTGGGCAATGAGAACCAGCTGCGCCTGTGGGGCTGGGTGGAGGAAAACCGCCGCGCGGTGGAGGACGCCACTGACGGGCGGGTAGGCTATATATACCTGCCCAATACGGCCGCGGCAGGCTACACCTTCTTCAACCGCATGTATTATGCCCAGTTCGACCGCGACGCGCTGATCATCGACGAACGGTCCAATGGCGGCGGACAGGCAGCCAACTACATCACCGACATATTGAGCCCCTTCCACCTGGCCGGATGGATGGACTTTGCGGGCCTGCCCTTCAACACGCCTGCAGGCGCCCATTACGGACCCAAGGCGATGCTAATCGACCAGGATGCCGGGTCGGGCGGGGATTTCCTGCCCTACTCCTTCCGTGCACGCGGTATCGGTCCGCTGATCGGCACGCGCACCTGGGGCGGGCTGATCGGCATTTCCACCAACCCGCCGCTGATGGATGGCGGGTCAATGACAGTACCCTATTTCCGCTTCTATACGCCCGAGGGCGAGTGGATGATCGAGAATGAGGGTGTTGCGCCCGATATCGAGGTGCCCCTCGATCCGGTGCTGACCAACCATGGCCGGGACAGCCAGCTTGAGCGGGCCATTGCCGAGATGCTGGAGGGCCTTGAGGGAGCCGAACCGTCCGTGCCGCTGGTGGCCCCGGCCCCACCCACAACGCCCGGCCAGTAGAAGACGAGGCCTCAGGCAACGCCGCGCGCGGCGGCGCTGTCTGAAGGCAGGGTGAAGTAGAAGCACGCCCCTTCTCCGGGCCGGGCTTCCACCCAGATTCGCCCGCCATGGCGCTCCACGGCCTGCTGGCAGATCGCCAGGCCGATCCCGGTGCCTTCATACTCCTCACGCCCGTGAAGGCGCTGGAACGGGGCGAATATCTTCTCGGAAAAGCGCGGGTCCAGCCCGATCCCGTTATCGCGGATGCTGAACTGCCAGACATCATTCTGGCGGGTGGCGCTGATGGCGATCTTCACATTCTCATCGCCGCGATATTTCAGGGCGTTGGAGATCAGGTTCTGGATCAGCAGGCGCAACAGGGTCCGGTCACCCTGGATAATGGGCAGTTCGGCGATGGTGAACTCTGCGCGAGCCTCCTCAGCTAAGAGGTCCAGCTCGGCGACGATCTCCCGTGTGATCTGGCCCATATCCACCGGGCTGCTCTCCAGCGCCCGCTTGGAAGCCCGTGAATAGGTGAGCAGGTCGTCGATCAGGCGGCGCATCCGTCCGGCCGCATCCACCAGGAAATCAAGGCTCCGGTCGGTCTCGTGGTCGAGAACGCCGTGATGGCGCCGCTTTATCAGGCTGGCAAAAGCGGAAATCTTGCGCAGCGGCTCCTGCAAATCATGGGACGCAATGGTGGCGAACCGATCAAGTTCACGATTGGTCCGCTCAAGCTCCTCGGCATAACGTTCCAGATCGCGGGCCTGGGCGCGCTGTGTCGTCACATCAACACAGATACCGTGCGCTGCCACCGGTCTGCCGTCTGCATCGTACTCGACCGTGGCCGAGCAGAGTATGTCGATGACCTCGCCATCTGCTCTCACCATATGGGCGAGCACATCCTGGATCGTGCCCTTTGCAATGAGGCACTCCATGCCGCCCATCGCTTCCAGCGTTTCCACAGAGGACGGGGTCAGAAAATGCTGGAACGGCTTTCCGATCACCTGTTCGCGCGTGAAGCCCTGTGTTTTCAGCCAATACTCGCTGACTTCCATGACCTCCCCCGCCGGGCTGAGGGTCACCATCATGACAGGCGTGGTCCGGTAGATCTTGCTCAGGCGTTCGCGCTCGACATTCAATGCATTGGCGAACTCCCGTTCGGCCGTGATATCGACCACCACACCGCCCGACCGGACCGGCCTGCCATCCTTGCCCCGGGCGGTGATCTCCCCCTTGGCCCGCACCCAGCGCCAGCGGTCTCCGAAACGCAGCCGGTAATCGACCGGGCCACCCGGCTTTCCGCTCATCAGTTCAGCCAGCGCCTTGCGGGCAATCCCGCGATCATCGGGGTGGATGATGCGGTTCCAGTCCTCCAGACCCACCTTGTCGGACCCGATATCGCGGCCCATCCACTCCAGCAGCTTGCCGCGCACCGACTGCTCACCGGTTTCGTGATCAATGCTCCAGATGGCCGACAGCCCGGCATCCATGGCTTCGCTGAGACGTTGTTCGCGCTCGGCCAGCTCCAGTTCCAGTTCACGCCGGCGGGTAATATCCACCAGTGTGCCGATGGCCTCCACCGGTTCGCCGTTTTCGTCCCGCACGGTGACGGCCCCGCGATCTTCCACCCAACGGCAATCGCCTTCTCCGCCGCCCACCCGATAGATCGCGTTCAGCGGCTCGCCAGCAACCATTCCGGCCACGCCGGCCTCACACAGATGCGCATCGTCAGGATGGATCAGGCTGCGCCAGTGCGCCAGGCTGATCGGCCCGTCGCTTTCGGCCGGCAGCCCCATGATGACGCGCCCGATTTCCGACAGGGTTACAGTCTCGTTGCGGAAATCCAGCTGCCAGGTGCCCTGGCGGGCATTCTCGAGTGCCCGTGCGAGCCGCTCCTCGCTGTGGGCGAGGCTCGCCTCCAACGCCTTGCGGTCGCTGATATCCAGCAGAATACCCGCGCAGTCGGCCCGCTCGCTTTCCGGGCCAAGCCGGCTGCCGCGTCCCTCCACCCAGATATGGCTACCCTTGCGCGGGTCCAGCATCCGGTATTCAACCGTATGCACCCTGCCGGGCTTGTCTCCCATTATGGCGTTGATCGTGGTATCAAGCACGCTCCGGTCCTCAGGATGAACCAGATCAAGAAGGTTTCGGACCGGCACCCAATCATCTGTGTCTTCAATATCGAGGACCGAGCGGATTTCACCGTGCGGCAGAAACCGGCGACCCAGATAGTCGAGCTCCCAGGCACCCAGGGCGGCCGAGGAAATGGCGTGCGACAGCAGACGCTCGCTGGCGGCCAGGCGCAACTCGGCCTCTTTGCGGCGGGTTGCTTCCAGGAACACGCCAGAAGCACGCAAGGGCTCGCCATCGGTCGTCTGGGCACTGATGCCGCCACGCAGGCTCAGCCAAATCCAGTTACCGCCTTCGGTGCGTACCCGGTATTCGACCTGGGCCGTGCCGGTCTCGACAAGGCTTTGCGTGCCCGCCTCCAGGGTGGACAGGTCGCTGGGATGGACACGGTTGCGCCACTCTTCAATCGGCATGACGTCCCGGCCCTCGGGCAGGCCCAGCGCTGTCAGCACTGAGCCGGACAGGGATATCTGACGGGTCGTGAAATCGTAGGACCAGCCGCTCAGCCCGGACCGGTCGAGAACACCTTCAATATCCGATTGCGGTGGCACGGCGACGGCGGCGCGCTGTCCGGGCACTTGTTGCCAGAAGCCAAAAGCCCTGGATCGCCGCGCGCCTTCGCTGGACGAACCGCCCATCCGGCCCCAACTGCGATACCACACCCAGTGACCCTGCAGGCTCAGCAGACGGAAAGTTTCATCATACCGGCCGCCGAATTGGAGCCCCATGAAAGCGGCATGCACACGCTCGGCATCATCAGGGTGGATGCGGGTCCGCAGAGCCGCCTCGCCAATCTGGACAGGCCCCGGCCCGGCGCCCAGAAGTGCATTGACCGGACCGCTGATCTCACCGACCAGGGTGTCGAAATCAAACTCCCATGTGCTCAGCCCCAGCCCGTCCAGAGCGGTATCCAGCTGGTCGCGTAAATCTCCGCTGGCGCGATGCGCACTCTCATCGCAGTCGAGGTTGTGGACCACGCCTGCAATACTCAACGGCGCACCATCGGGTGCACGCTCAACCACGCGCAGCTCATGGCGCGTCCGCTGCCAGTCTCCTGCGCCTGCGCGCATGCGGCAACGTGCGCTGATCACCGCCAGCGGGTCGTCCGGACCGTCCATTATGGTGTGGCGGAGCCTGGCAAGATCATCAGGATGGATCGCGGCGAGCCAGCGCGATAGCGGTACGGCCTCTTGGCCGGGCGCAGACGTGAAGAACCGCTCCAGCATGCCGGTCACGGTGACCTCTCGCGAGGAGAAATCCACCCTGTATGCGCCTGCTTGGCCGGTTTCGGGCGCCTCATCTGAGGGCGCGCCACCCGGTGCCGGCGCGCCGTACCGTCTTGAAGGTTCGACCGTGACCACCCAGCCGCCATCCTCAAGCGGAATCCGCGACAGCCGGGTCGAAAACGGCACCTTGCGCGCGTCCAGAAGCAGTGCGGTATCGCCAACATCTGCCGTGCCCCGGCGCCAGCGCGTAGCGATCGCGTCGAGCGGATCAGCATAAAGCTGTGAGAATGGCGTTCCGATGCAGACATCATCACCAAACAGCGCGCCAAAGTGCACATTCATCGCCGTAATCTGGCCGTCCGCGCTTATCAGAGCGCTGGCCAGCGGCATGACGTTGAACGCGTGTTCGAATGTGTGCGTGCTGACCATACGCCCGTTCTAGCCGGAGTTCGCGAAGCAGAGCCGAATCAGTTCGTCTGCGCATAGTAATGGAAGCGGTGGAAGCCAGCCGCTATCTTCGTGCCGAAACCCGTTCCACGACCCCTGCATCCCCCAGTGAGGACCACTTGACCGACGCAAAGGCGCCGATCCTGGAAGTCCGCGGCCTTGATGTCCGCTTTGATACGCCCGATGGCGAGGTGCATGCCGTACGGGGGGTGGATCTGCAGATCGGCGCGGGTGAATGCCTCGCCGTAGTCGGGGAATCCGGGTCGGGCAAGAGTCAGACCTTTCTGGCAGCAATGGGCCTTCTGGCTTCCAACGGACGGGCCAGCGGTTCGATCCGTTATCGTGGCAAAGAGATATTGGGCCTCGGCCCGAAGCGCCTGAACACGGTGCGCGGCAAGTCGATGACCATGATTTTCCAGGACCCGCTCACCTCGCTCACGCCGCATATGCGTATCGGTGACCAGATGCGCGAAGTGCTGGCCGCGCACCTGAGCCTGAGAGGCGAGGCGGCAACGCAGCGCTGTCTTGAATGGCTGGAGCGCGTGCGCATTCCCGAAGCCAGAAGCCGGCTGCGCCAGTATCCCCATGAGCTGTCGGGGGGCATGCGGCAGCGTGTCATGATCGCGATGTCCATGCTGTGTGGGCCGGACCTGCTGATCGCCGACGAGCCCACCACTGCACTGGATGTGACGGTGCAGGCCCAGGTGCTCGACATCATGGAAGAGCTGAAAGCGGAAACCCAAGCCGCCATCGCGCTGATCACGCACGATATGGGCGTGGTCGCCCGCATGGCCGACCGGGTGCAGGTCATGCAGGACGGCGCCTATGTGGAGACGGGACCGGCGGACCGGATTTTTGCCAGGCCGGCCCATGCCTATACCCGCATGCTGCTGGATGCCATGCCGCGCCTGGACAGGCCGGACCGGCTGACCGGCCCGATTGCCCAGACCCGCAAGGTGATCGAGGGCGAGGAGCCGATCCTGAGCGTCAATGACATCAAAGTCTGGTTCCCGGTCAGCACCGAAACCGGCCTGCTGGCAAAAAAGCGTATGCTCAAGGCGGTGGACGGGGTCAGCTTCGACCTCTTCCCAGGCGAAACCATCGGCATTGTGGGTGAGTCCGGATGCGGTAAGTCCACCCTCGCACGGGCCATCCTGCGTCTGGTGCCCGCAACAGCCGGAACGATAAGCTGGATCGGCTCCAACCTGCTGGCCAAGACCACGCGCGAGATGCGGCAGGCCCGTCAGGACCTCCAGATCGTGTTCCAGGACCCGATGGCCGCGCTCAATCCGCGTATGACGATCGGCGCGTCAATCGCCGAGCCCCTGCTGACCTTCAAGCCGGGCATGAAGGCCAAAGCCCGCGAGACCGAGGTGCGCTCCATGATGGCGCGGGTCGGGCTGAACCCGGACATGATCAACCGCTATCCCCATGAGCTGTCAGGCGGTCAGAACCAGCGCGTTGGCATTGCCCGCGCGATGATCCTCGGGCCGAAGCTGGTCATCTGCGACGAGGCGGTATCCGCGCTCGATGTGTCGATCCAGGCACAGATCATCGACCTGCTGGCCGGGCTCCAGAAGGATCTCGGCCTGTCCATGCTGTTCATTTCACACGACCTTTCGGTCGTACGGGAGGTCTCCCACCGGGTGATGGTGCTCTATCTTGGCCGGGTCGTTGAATTTGCCACCCGCGATGCGATTTATGATGATGCACGCCACCCCTACACCAAGGCGCTGATTTCAGCCGTGCCAATCCCCGATCCGGCAATCGAGCGCCAACGCGAACGGGTCCAGCTGGATGGCGACCTGCCGAGCCCGCTGGACAGCCGCGCCCAGCTGCGTTTCCTGAAGTCACGCCTGAGCGACGACCCCGGAGCCGAACAATACCGTCCGCAATTACTGGCCGTAGATCCCGGTCACTGGGTCGCCGAGCATGACCCTGTCTAAGGTCGAAACGGGCCGTCCTGTGTGCATATGAAGGATTTCTGACTGCATTTTCAGTTGATGCATCCGGTGTGTGCCTTAGTTTTGCCCGAATGATGAACGCATCGACCGGTAACCGGGGGACACAACCATGAAAATCGCTCTGTTGGGCCGCGCCGCTCTGGCGGGCCTGTTAATCCTGTTTGTGCAGGCTTGCGCTGAACAGGCTCATGAGGAACAGGTGCCCGCTGGGCGTACCGGCGACGGCGTCCAGACCCCGTTCGCGCATCTGGAGAGCGACATTCCCGCCGATCCGGGCGTACGCTACGGCCAGTTCGACAACGGCATGCGCTACGCGATCATGCCCAATGCCACCCCGACCGGCACAGCGGCGCTGCGCCTGGTCTTCAATGTCGGCTCACTGGCCGAAGCCGAGCACCAGCTGGGCCTCGCCCACTTCATCGAGCACATGGCCTTCAACGGCACCACCAATGTGCCCGAAGGCGAGATGATCCCGCTGCTTGAGCGCTATGGCCTGGCCTTCGGCCCTGATACCAACGCCTTCACTGGCCATCAGGTCGTCGGCTACCAGCTGGACCTGCCCTCGGTTGATCTGCAAATCATCAAGACCGGCCTTTTCCTGATGCGCGAGACGGCGTCGGAAATGGTGTTCGATCCCGAAGCCATCGACAGCGAGCGCGGCGTGATCCGTGGCGAGATGCGTTTCCGGGATACGCCGATCCAGCGCTTTGCCATGGCCCATTCGCGCTTCCTCTACCCCGATGCGATCATCGCGGACCGCAGCCCGATCGGCACGGCGGAAGTGATCGATACCGCGCCGCGCGAAGCCTTCGTGGAATATTATGAGGACTTCTACATACCCCAGCGTGCCATGCTCGTGGTTGTTGGTGATATCGATCCGGACGAGATAGAGGCGCTGATCCGGGACGGGTTTGATATCGAGATACCCGGGCTGGAGGTCAGCCAGGTCGAAGGGTTTGCAAGCTGGCAGGCGCGCGACGACGCCCCTGCTCATCCCGATATCGGCGAGTTCCGCCCGGTCGAGGATGTGCAGCACGAGCACTTCATGCTTGTGATGGCGCACGTGCGCCAGGGCATCGACCACCCGCTGGGCCGGGCCCTCGGAGAACAGGTCGCTGAGGACGATCAGCAGGGCGCGGCGTTTCATCATTCGGGCGGCGTGGTGAAGCGAGTCGGCGAGATCGGCCTGGCCTTCCGCGGCCACAATGTCGAGCCGCTGAAGAATGTTCGACAGATGCCCGCGCCCCTGCCGCGGCGGAATGTGCGAACGTGATCCGTTCTGGCAGGTGATCATGCCCACCGCGTCGTGCTGGGTCTGCATCAGGTGCGCCAGGCTGGCGGCGCAGTAGCAGGCGTATTCGAGCTTGGACATCGGGCCGGTGTGGCGATAGCCCATCG
>JBJHCI010000033.1:0-11129 GCA_050485925.1 Maricaulaceae bacterium | reverse complement strand
GCCAGTGGGTCCAGTCCTCGTATCCGGCTTTCAGCGTCTGCTCGATCAGCAGGCCCCTGAAGCCCGAGCAATCGATGAACAGCTCACCTTCCACGCGCTGACCGCTTTCCAGTTCCACGCTCTCGATGAAGCCGTCCTCGCCGCGCTGGTGGACGCGTGTGATCTTGCCTTCCTGCCGCGTCACCCCGCGCGCCTCGGAATAGCGCCGCAGAAAGCGCGCATAGAGCGAGGCGTCGAAATGGAAGGCATAGGCGATGCGCGAGAGGGGCGAATTGCCCGCCTGAACAGGTCGCATAAAGCGGTTCTGGCTCGCCGCGACAGATGTTAGCGAATACTCGGTCACAAGGCGCGGATCGCCGCCATGCATCATACGCAGCCAGTAGGCGTGGAAGGACACGCCTTCCATATCCACGCCGAACGGGCCGAACGGGTGGAAATAGGTATGGTTCTTCCGGCCCCAGTCGACGAACTCGATACCCAGCTTGAAGCTGCCTTGCGTCTCGCGGACGAAATCGTCCTCATCCAGCCCCAGCATGCGGTTATACATGTTGATCTGCGGGATGGTCGCTTCGCCGACGCCCACAATCCCGATCTCCTCGGACTCAACGAGCGTGATATCGGCATAGCGGGGGCCAAGGATTTTCGCGAAGGCCGCTGCCGTCATCCAGCCGGCCGTACCTCCGCCCACAATCACGATCTTGCGTATCCGGTTCCCGTCCATTTCGTCCCCCTCAGGCGGCCTCTGGCGCGCGGCAATGCTGGTTGATGAAGTCGGCGTGCAGCGGCATGGAGCTGGCGGCGCTTCGCACCATGGCGCGTATCTCCTCCAGCGCGGCGGTAAGGTCCTCCACCGGCGCGGCATCGACCAGCGGGTCATAGCCCTGCGGCATCACGTTCTGGCCCAGCAGGACCGCATACCAGCTGGCCTCGGTGAAAAGCTCATCTTCATAGCGAAAGAGCCGTCCCCGGTTGCGGAACAGGGCCAGCTTGCGCGCCAGTGTTTCCGGTATCTCCATGTGGCGGCACGCATCCCAGAGCGGCCCGCCTTCGCGCGCATTGGCATGATAATGCAGGATGATGAAGTCGCGGATGTATTCGATCTGCTGATTGGTTAGCCGGTTATATTCCTCGGTCTCCACGGCTGAAAAACCGCTATCGGGAAAGAGCGCCAGAAGCCGTGAGATCCCGCTCTGTATGAGATGGATGGAGGTGGATTCCAGCGGTTCGAGGAAGCCTGAAGCGAGGCCCAGCGCGACGACGTTCTTCACCCAGGCCTTTTTGCGCCTGCCGGTGACGAAACGCAGCGGGCGCGGGTCAGCCAGCGCCTCGCCATCAAGATTGGCCAGAAGCGTGGACGCGGCCTCGTCATCAGAGATGAACTGGCTGGAATAGACATAGCCATTGCCGATGCGGTGCTGGAGCGGGATGCGCCATTGCCAGCCCGCTTCTCTGGCCGTCGAGCGCGTGTAGGGCGTGAACGGCCCGTCCCCATGGGCACAAGGCACGGCCACCGCCCGGTCACAGGGCAGCCAGTGGGTCCAGTCCTCGTATCCGGCTTTCAGCGTCTGCTCGATCAGCAGGCCCCTGAAGCCCGAGCAATCGATGAACAGCTCACCCTCAATTTTGTGGCCGTTCTCGAGCTCCACGCTCTCGATGAAGCCGTCCTCGCTGCGCTGGTGGACGCGTGTGATCTTGCCTTCCTGACGCGTCACCCCGCGCGCCTCGGAATAGCGCCGCAGAAAGCGCGCATAAAGCGAAGCGTCGAAATGATAGGCCCAGTGGAGCTGGGTGACCGGGTTGCGAAATTGCGGGGCGATACCGCCAAACCGGTTCTGATACGCCGCCACCGCGCACAGATTGTACTCGGCGAAATCGGCTGCCTTGCCTAGGCCGTGTAGCTTCAGCCAGTACTGATGGAACTTCACCGCATTCATGTCCGCGCCGAACGGGCCGAACGGGTGGATGTAGCGGTGGCCGGGCCGGGTCCAGTCCACGAACTCGATACCCAGCTTGTAGCTGCCTTGCGTGGCTTTCAGGAAGTCGCGCTCGTCCAGCCCCAGGACCTCGTTGAACTGGCGGATGGGCGGGATGGTGGCTTCACCCACACCGACAATACCGATCTCGTCAGATTCGATGAGCCTGATCTCAGTGATCCCATTGGCGATGAGGCGCGAGAGCGCAGACGCGGCCATCCAGCCAGCCGTGCCGCCACCGACTATCACCACCTGCCTTATGGGCGGCGCGCTCATGGCTTTGTTCCGTGCAGTTGGGCCAGCATATCGCCATGGGCAGGCAGGCGCTGGGCGGTGTTCGCTACGAGCTGGCGAATCTGTTCGCAGCGCTGCTTCAGCGCGGCCTCATTAAGCCCGTTGGCCAGCGGGTCATGGTCGCGCGGCTCGACGCGGGCAGCGATGAAAGCCGCCGCCCACATCGCCTCGTCATAAAGCCCGTCCTCGCTGCGCGGGATGCGCCCTCTGGCCGTGTAGAGCGCCTGATGGCGGGCGAGTTCTGCTGAGGGCTCCAGCGTACGGGCGGCCTTCCAGGGTGTCTCCTCGCGCGTCTGGGCGATATAGGCGAGCGCCGCGAAATCGCGTGCCGAGCCGGTCTCGGCGGCAAAGACACGATTATATTCGCGTGCCTCCACCGCCCCGCCATCGCTGTGCGGGACGAGTTTCAAAAAACGCAAGGCTGCGCTGGCCGCCAGATATTGCTCGGCGCAGCTAAGCGGATCGGGCAGGCAGGCCGCCGCCCCTATGGCCAGGCAGTTGGCGCTCCACGGCGTCTCCCGCCTGCCGGGATTGAAGGCGGACACGTTCGCTACGCCGCCAAGGCGCTCGATGGCGGTGCCATCTTCCATTTCGCTGGAGGCGAAGATGAGCTGGGTGGCCATGGCCCCGTGGAGCGGCACGCTGCGCTGCCAGCCTGCGTTGACCGCGTCGTTGCGGGTGAGGGGGGCTGGCGGGACGCTGTGATCGGCGACGGCGCTGGCGATCCGGTCCAGCCCTGGCACCGCCCAGCTTTCCCACGCGACGCCCAGCACGCCGCAGATGAGCGCCGCACGCTCACCCGTGGCGTCGATGAAGAGATCAGCACCGATCTTGCGGCCGTCTTCCAGTATCGCGGCGGTCAGCCTGCCATCGGCGCCGCGTGTCGCCGACACCACACGGCCATCAACCTCCTGCGCACCGGCTTTCAGCGCGAGGATGCGCAGGTGATGTCCATAACCGGCCGCGTCCAGATGCAGGGCAAAATCGAGCGTGGAGAGGAAGGAGGCAGGGTCCGGAGAGGGCGGGGCAAACCGGCCAAGCCGTGCTGCTTCTCCTGCCAGCGAGAAGGCGGCAAGGTCCATATCGCGCACGCGGGTGCCCAGCCGCATCAATTGTTGGTGGAAGCGCACCGGACCGATATCGGCGCCGGTATCGCCATAGGGCAGGATGGCCGTGCCGCCCGAGGCCCAGCCCGTATAGCCGTCTCCCAGCTTGAAACTGCCACGTGCGGCGCGTAGCGCCTCGATGTCATCTATCCCCAGCGCGTGATGGTGATCCTGCACGCTTGGCAGGGTGGAGAGCGCGGGCGCGTGGCTGCCGAGGCTCTTATCCGTCCCGTCATCGATCACGCTGATCTGCGTGCCGAGGGGGGCAAGCGCGCGTGCGCTAGCCAGGGCAAACATCCAGCCGGCCACTCCGCCGCAGGCAATGAGGATTTGTTCGGGGGCACCGCTCATGGTTCAGCCTGCTGCACTTGCTGGCGGGCGGGTCATGCCAATGGTCACGCCATGATGGGGCAGACTGTCGACAAGCGCCGCAATCTCGGCCTTCAGGCGGGCGAAGCGCGCCCTGGCGGCGTCTTCAGGCAGGGCCTCTACCAACGGATCGAAGCGCTTGGGCAGGATACGCTGGCCGATATAGACCGCGATCCAGCTGGGCGGCAGGAAGACACCGTATTCATAAGAGGTCGGCACACCTCGCTCGCGGAAGAGTTCCATCTTCCATTTGAGCGAATCCGGAATGTCCATGGTCCGGCAATAGTCCCAGAACGGTGTGTCGTCCCGTTCGGTTGCGTGATAGTGCAGGATCAGGAAGTCGCGCACCCGCTCGTACTCCATGCTCATGGAGCGGTTGAACTCTTCTGCGTCGGCCGGATCCCAGGCCCCGGTCGGGAAGAAGTCCAGCAGATAACCGAGTGCCACCTGGATGAGGTGGATCGACGTCGACTCAAGCGGTTCAAGAAACCCGCTCGCCAGCCCTATGGCGACGCAGTTGCGGCTCCATTGCTGGCGGCGCTTGCCGGTCAGGAAGCGCAGACGGTTGGGCTCGGCCAGCGCCGCGTTCTCAAGCGCCTGCAAGAGAATGTCTTCGGCACGCGCATCATCCATGAAGGCGCTGGCATAGACATGCCCATTGCCGACGCGGTGCTGCAATGGAATGCGCCAGCACCATCCTGCCTCCTGCGCAGTGGCGCGTGTGAAGGGGGGCAGTTCGTGCGTGGAAGCGCTCGGCAGGGCGATGGCACGGTCGCACAGCAACCAGTGGGACCAATCCTCATATCCGGCCTTCAGCGCCTGTTCGATGATCAGACCCCGGAATCCGGAGCAGTCCACAAAGAGGTCGCCTTCAATGCACGCGCCGTTCTCCAGCGAGATCGACGTCACAAACCCGGTTTCACCGTCCAGCGCGACATCGATCACGCGCCCTTCGGTGCGCTTAACGCCTCGTGCTTCGGAGAAACCGCGCAGGAAGCGTGCATAGAGCGCGGCATCGAACTGGTAGGCATAGGAAAAGGTGGAAAGCAGCGTGCTCATGTCCGCCGACGGGCGGGCAAAGCGTTCCCGCCGCGCCATCTGGATAGGCAGGGAGTATTCGTCGATGGCACCCATCGCCGCTTCTCCGCCCAGTCTCTGCCAGTGATGGTGGAATTGCACCGCGTCATCGGGATGACCGTAATCGCCGAACGGGTGAATATAGGCATCACCCTTGCGCGCCCAGTTACGGAACTCGATTCCCAGCTTGATGGTGGCTTTGGTATCGGCCAGGAAGCTGGCCTCGTCTATGCCGAGGCTCTGGTTGAAATAGCGGATATGGGGCAGGGTGGATTCACCGACTCCGACCGTGCCAATCGCCTCTGATTCCACCAGCTCGATAGCGGTCCCGGTTCCCTTCAGCCCGTGCGACAGCGCCGCCGCCGCCATCCACCCGGCGGTGCCGCCACCCACGATGACGACGCGTGATATATGCCTCCCCGGCGTTTTCATGGGCCTGCTCAGCCTTATTTGTCTGACAATGGCTGGATAAGCCGTTCAGTCCGGCAATATCCTATTCACGCTGATATAGCCGGGTCAACGCGGCTGTGCCCGACGCCGTGACAGGTTTGCGACACCCGGGAGAGTTTTTTAAATTAGTCGGACGGAAAGGGTTGCAGGCTGCAGATTGTTGCGCTACGGGATTATTAATCAGACATAAGCGACATACCAAAATGGTAGCGCTAACATAACAAACACACGGGGAGGGAAGTCTGATGTTTGTGAATCCAGAGGAGAAGTGCGTTCGGCGCTTTCTGCCTGCCCACGCGCGGCTGATGTCGGGCGTGTCGGCCATGGCGCTGGCGGCGAGCATGCTGTCTGCGCCCGCCTTGGCTCAGGCAGCGGACGGCGATGATGACGAGGCCGGCTCTCCGCCTGCCGATGTCATTGTGGTGACCGGCTTCCGGGCGAGCCTGCAGACGTCTCAGGACATCAAGCGCGAGGCCGAAGTATTCGTCGATTCGATCACCGCAGAGGATATCGGTGCGCTGCCGGACCGCTCGGTGACCGAAGCGCTTCAGCGTGTGCCGGGCGTGTCGATTGACCGCTTCCGTGCCGGTGTCGACCCAGACCACTTCTCCATTGAAGGCAGCGGCGTGGTTGTGCGCGGTCTGACCTGGGTGCGTTCAGAACTGAACGGACGCGACACGTTCAGCGCCAATAATGGCCGTATCCTCAGCTTCTCTGACGTGCCTTCCGAGCTTCTCGGCGGCGTGGATGTGTTCAAAAACCAGTCGGCCGACATGATTGAAGGCGGCATTTCGGGCAGCGTGAACCTGCGCACCCGCGTGCCGTTTGACGCTTCCGGCCGGATGATCGCGGCGTCCGTCGAAGGCAGCTATGGCGATTTCGCCAAGGAATGGACCCCGACCATCTCCGCTCTGTTCTCAGACCGGTGGGAAACTGCCAACTCCGGCGAGTTCGGGTTCTTGATCAATTACGTGAACTCCCAGCTCACCGCGCGCAGCGACGGCCAGCAGATTTCAAACTTCGGTCAGCGCACGCTTTACGACAATGGCGATGTCATCAATGACGGTTCTGCCACGGCCATCGGACAGGTCTGGTTCCCGCGTGGCGCGGCGTTCCGGACCCAGGACTTTGAGCGCGAGCGCGAAGGTATCGGTGCGGCAGCGCAGTGGCGCAGCCCGGACAGGACCCTTGAGGCAACCGCTCAGTTCCTGCGTTCGGACTCCCAGCAGGCCTGGACTGAATATGCGATGGAAATCGCCACCGACAATGTGGCCGCTCAGGGTGATTCCCGCGCCTTCCCAGGTACCACGCTCTCCTTCGGTTCGGATGGCATCTTCACGTCCGGCCTGATCACAAGCGATCACACGGGCTGGCGTGACGGTCAGTTTGATCCCGGGCCGGGTCAGCGTACGCCGGGCTGGGGTCTGCAGAGCAATAATATCCGCCGCGACCAGCAACAGCAGTACGTGACGACCGATTACGGCTTTAATCTGCGCTGGACGCCGGAAGGCCCGTGGTCGTTCAATTTCGACTATCAGCGTGTTGAATCCTCGGTGGATGTGCTCGACTTCACCCTTTGGAACTCCACGTATCAGGATGCTGAAATCCAATTGCGTGGCAGCGATATTCCGATCATCCAGTTCCACAATCCAGGCCGGTTTATAGTGCCGGGCGATCCGGGTCAGGCTCCCGCCGGTGTTCCCTGTACGGTTACGGCCAATGACTGCCCGGACTATCCCGGCCATACGAATCTGAGCTCGCCGGCTGCGACATTTTCGCGTTCGGCCATGGACCATATCGAGCGCAGCAACGGTACGCTGGACGCTTTCCGCTTCGACGCGGACTACAGTTTTGACAGTTCCGGCTGGTTGCAATCGATACGGTTCGGCGCGCGGCGCTCGATCCGCAATCAGACCACCCGCTTCTCGACTTACAACTGGGGTGTGATCTCCGAGCAGTGGGGCAGTGGTGGCCCGGTTTGGCTTGATGGCAGTGTGCCAGGCCTCGGCAATCTGGCCGATTATCACAGCCCGTTCGGCTTCGATAACTTCATGCGCGGCAAGGTTCCGGTGCCTACGGGCGACCAGCCACGCCTGTTCTGGAACACCAACACGGTCCAAGACTATCAGCGCATGATCGACTATGCCCGTGGCGTGAACGACTCGTGGCGCCCGGACACGGCCTGCGGTCAGCCGCAGAACTGGCAGCCCCTGCATCTTCGCTGCGGCGTGGGGGCAGAATCGCCCTTCCTGCTGCAGGAAATCAATCCGTCCCGTGAGCAGACCGACGCCCTTTACGCAATGGTCCGCTATAATACCGATTTTGACCATGGCGCGAGCCTGAGCGGCAATTTTGGTATGCGCTTCGTGCGTTTTGATCGGACCGCGAGCGGCTGGCGGGCATTCAATCAGCAGGGCTTCCTGTCGGATGCGGAATGTGCGGCCCAGGCGGCAGATCCGGATCAGACGCCGTCCACATTCTGTCTGCTCGACCCGCAGGTCAGGGCCGATGCCCGCGCGTTTGCCAATGGTGCGCTGGAGGCTAACGATGCAAGCTATGCCGACGACTTCTGGCTGCCCAGCTTCAATGCCGTGCTCCGGTTGGAGAATGGCTGGCAGTTCCGTCTTGGTATGTCACGGGCGCTTACCTGGCCAGATATCGGCCTGACCCGGAACTTTTACAATATCTCGCTTTCGACCAATGCGGAGGATATCATAGATGGCCGTCCTACGGGCCGGTTCAACGTGGGTAACCCAATGTTGCGCCCGATCCGTTCGGATAATTTCGACCTGTCGGCCGAGTGGTATTTCGCGCCTGTGGGCTCGCTGACCCTGTCGGTGTTCTACAAGCGTCTACATGACGTTCATACGAACGGTACCGAGAGGATCGCCTTTACCAATAATGGTGCGACTTTCGACTCAGTGGTCACCACCCCGGTCAATTCCGACAGCACGGGCACGCTGAAAGGGTTCGAGATTGCCTATCAGCAGGTCTATGACATGCTGCCGGGTCCGTTCAGCGGACTGGGTATCCAAGCCAACTACACCTATGTGGACTCGTCCGGTGTAAGCCAGTCGACCTTGTCGGCGACCGATCCGGATGTGGCTGCGGGCAATGTCGCCAACATTGATACCTCACTGCTTCCGCTACAGGGGCTGTCCAAGCATACCGCCAACTTCGCGACCTTCTATGAGAGTGATCGCTGGTCGGCGCGCCTGGCCTATTCGTGGCGGTCGGACTTCGTGGTGACGGTGCGCGACGTGATCGTGCCGTTCGCGCCGATCATCCAGGAAGATTCAGGCCAACTTGACGGCTCGCTCTTCTTCACCGTGAACGACAATGTGCGGATCGGTGTGCAAGGTGTGAACCTGCTCAACGAGGTTACCCGTACCAGCCAGGTGCTCAATGACGACCTGCTCAAGGCGCCACGCTCCTGGTTCATGAACGACAGGCGCTTCACCTTCGTGGTCCGCGCCAGCTACTAAGAGGTCTTCCTCCTGGTAGGGCGTGTGGTCCAAGGCTTGCCTTAGACCACACGCCCTTCTTCTTTTACACAGAGGGTGTTCAGGAAAGGTGAGGGGTCATGAGTGCAGCAGAGCTCAGCGTAGTTTTCTTTGCGCAGCTTGCCCTGATCATCGTGGCATGCCGCACGGTGGGTTGGCTGGCACGGCGCTATCTCGGTCAGCCTCAGGTGGTTGGCGAGATGATCGCCGGCATCATTCTCGGGCCTTCGCTGTTCGGCCTCTTCCTGCCTGAGTTTCAGGCTCTCATCTTTCCCGAAGAATCCCGCAATCTTCTCTATGTCGGCGCCCAACTGGGTGTTGGGCTTTACATGTTCCTGGTCGGGCTGGGTTTTCAGACTGGCGAGTTCCGCGCCAAGGCCGGGAGCGCCGCCGCTGTCTCTCTCTCCGGCATTGCCGCACCCTTCCTCATCGCGATAGTGCTAACGCCCTGGCTGATGGAGATGCCGGGCCTGTTCTCCGAGGCCGCGACCCAGCTGCAGGCAAGCCTCTTCATGGGTGCGGCCATTGCGATCACAGCTTTTCCCATGCTGGCGCGCATCATCCACGAGCGCGGGCTTTCGGGCACGCCACTGGGTACGCTCTCGCTTTCGTCCGGGGCGATTGGCGATGCGGCTGCCTGGATCGTGCTGGCCATTGTCGTGGCAAGCTTTGGTGGAGGCATGGGCGCGGCCTGGATCACCATTGCGGGAGCGATTGCCTTTACCGTCTTCATGATGACGCTGGCCCCGCGGCTGCTGGCGCCGCTCGGCCGCATTGTGGAGCGTGAAGGCAAGGTTGGCCATGGCGTGCTGGCAGTTACGCTGGTGCTCTTCCTGCTGGCCGCCTTTGCGATGGACGCAATCGGCATTCACGCCGTGTTTGGCGGCTTCCTCCTGGGGGCGGTGATGCCGCGCGGCTTCTTCGCCGCTGAGATACGCCGCATGCTGGAGCCGGTGGCGGTCGTGCTCTTTCTGCCCATGTTTTTCACCTATTCGGGCCTGCATACCCAGCTGACACTGGTGAGCAGCCCGGACCTGATCTTGATCGCGTTCGCTGTTCTGGCGGCCTCCATTCTGGCGAAGTTTGGTGCCTGCTGGGCGGCGGCGCGCCTGACCGGTCAGGACAATGCGACATCCCTTGGTATTGGCGCGCTGATGAATGCGCGTGGGCTGATGGAACTCATCATCATCAATCTCGCCTTGCAGGCCGGCATTATCGGCCCGGCCCTGTTCTCCATCCTCGTCCTGATGGCGGTGGTGACCACGCTGATGGCCACGCCGCTCTTCGAGTGGGTGTACGGGCGCAAGGCAAGAGAAGCGGGCCGGCTCGGCGCGCTGGAAGAGGGGACCGATACAGCCCCGCCGGAGAGGAAGCAGCTTGCGGAGTGATATCATGCTGACGCGTAGACAGACCCTGGCCCTTGGTGCGGGCGGCCTGGCAGCAATGGGGGCACCCGGCCTCGTCATTGGCCGCGAGGAACGCGGACCGTCCCTGCACGAGCTGGCACAGGCCAAAGGGATGCGCTTTGGCAGCGCGGTCGGGGTAGGGCCCATCGGCTCGTTTCAGGGCTCGTTCCACGATCCGCAATACCGTCAGCTCCTCATTGATGAGTGCGGGGTGCTCGTCCATGAGAACGAGCTGAAATGGTATGTCGCGCGGCCCGATGCCGACACCTTCGACTTTGCCCGCGCGGACATCATCATGGACTTCGCTGAAGAAAACGGCATGGACATGCGCGGCCATACCCTGCTGTGGCATCACACGGACTGGTTCCCGGACTGGATCAATAATCACAATTTCGGCTCGCGCCCGGCCAGTGAAGCCGAACGTATGCTGACCGAACACGTGCGCACGATGGTTGAGCGCTATAAGGGCCGTATCTATTCCTGGGACGTGGTCAACGAGACCATCGACGAGGCGGGTCGCTTCCGCCAGACGCCGCTGTCGCGTTATCTCGGCGAGGAAGTGATCGATCTCGCCTTCCACATTGCCAGGGAAGCTGATCCGGACGCGGAGCTGCTCTATAACGACTATATGAACTGGGAGGCGGGCTATGAGCGTCAGCAGGAAGGCGTGCTGCGCCTTCTGGAGCGCCTGAAGGCGCGTGGCGCGCCGATTGACGGCCTCGGCGTGCAGGGCCATATCGGCTCTGGCAACTACGACTATTCCACCGGCTTCGACACGGCACGCGAAGACACCTGGCGGCAATTCCTGGACGATGTGGTGGGGCTGGACCTGAGCCTGTCGGTCACCGAGTTCGACGTGCATGACAAGAATCTGCCCGCCGATATCGAGACGCGTGATCGCAAAGTGGCCGAGCTGGGCCGGCGCTATCTCGATCTGATGTTCTCCTATCC
>JBJHCI010000032.1:0-11256 GCA_050485925.1 Maricaulaceae bacterium | reverse complement strand
ATGTTTTTCTCCACCACTACCAACGGGATAGATGCCAAGGGACGGGTTTCCGTCCCGTCCGATTTCCGTGCCGCGGTGGCAGGCGAACGCTTTGGCGGCATCTATGTCTGGTGCTCGTTTAACGGACCGTTCCTAGAGGGGGGCGGAGAGGCGCTGATGGCTGAAATGGCCGCTGCCATCGACGCCATGGATCCGTATGACGATGCGCGTACCGCGTTCGAGCGGGTGATTTTCGGCGGGGCCCGCCCGCTCTCTTTCGATGCGACGGGCCGGGTCTCCCTGCCGCGTGAGTTTATCGAGTATGCGAGCCTGGATGCGAAGGCGACCTTTGTCGGCATGGGCCGTCGGTTCGAAATCTGGTCGCCTGAGGCTCATGCCGAGCGCCACGCCCGTGATCTTGATCATGCCCGCCAGAACAAAGCGGCCCTGCGCCGTCCGCCGCGCCCGGCAGGGGGTGTGTGATGGCCCATGTTCCGGTTCTGCTCACCGAGGTGCTGGACGCGCTAAAGCCCCGTTCAGGTGGGCTCTATGTGGACGGCACATTTGGCGCCGGCGGTTATAGCCGCGCTGTGCTGGGCGTCGAGGGCGCGCGCGTCATCGGCATTGACCGCGATCCCGGTGTGCAGCCCATGGCTGCCCATCTCAAACAGGCCTATCCCGGCCGCTTCGCGTTTCAGGCAGGCCCCTTCTCCATGATGGAAGACATTCTGGCGCTCTCCGGCGCTGAGGGTGTGGACGGGGTGATGCTTGATCTTGGCGTCTCCTCTATGCAGATCGACGAGGCTGATCGCGGCTTCTCCTTCCAGAAAGATGGGCCGCTGGATATGCGCATGGCGCGGTCCGGGCCCAGCGCAGCGGACGCCGTCAATCATCTTGATACGGACGAGCTTGCAGCGATCTTCAAGGTGTATGGCGAGGAGCGCCATGCCCGCCGGGCTGCGCGTGCCATCGTGGAGACCCGCGGCGAGAAGCCGTTCGAGCGCACGCTGGAGCTGGCCGAACTGCTGGCGCGCGTCATTGGCGGCAAGCCGGGGCGTATCCACCCGGCCACCCGAGTGTTTCAGGGGCTGCGCATCTTCGTCAATGACGAGTTGGGTGAGCTGGTGCGTGCGCTGGCGGCTGCCGAGCGGGTGCTGAAACCTGCCGGCGTGCTGGCGGTGGTGACCTTCCACTCGCTGGAGGATCGTATTGTGAAAACCTTCCTGCGCGCGCGTGCAGGTCTGGCCGGTCAGGGTTCGCGCCATGCGCCGGAAGTTGCAAAGGGTCCCGAGCCGAGCTTTGCCCTTCTCACCCGCAAGGCCGTGGAGCCGTCACAGGAAGAGATCGAAGCGAATGCGCGGGCACGCTCAGCCCGTCTGCGTGCGGCCAGCCGCACCGCTAATCCTGCCTGGCCGGAGGAGGCTGGTGGCCTGCCCGGCGTTCCCCCGTACAGCCGCTTGATGGAGTGCGTATCATGATGCGCCTTGTCGTCTTTTTCTGCGTGGTCGGTGGGCTCGCCCTGCTGGGTGCGCTCTATGTGGCCAAGACCGAGGTGGACGCCGCCCAGGCGCGCCTTGCCGGCCTGCAGGCAGAATTGGCCCGTGAGCGCGCCCGCATAGCCACGGTGACGGCGAATATTGCGCATCTGGAAGACCCGGAGCATCTGCGTCATCTCGCCCGCACCCATCTCGGCTTCGAGCCTGTCAGTTCCGCGCAGGAGCTGTCACTGGCCGAGCTGGCACAGGTGCGCGCTGAGGCCGAGCGTATGGCGCCGCAGTCCGCGCAGGCCAACTGGCAGGGTGAGTTGCCTCAGACCCGAGGACGTCCATGAAACATTGGCTGGCGCGTCTTTCCGGCAGAGTGAAGGTGCGCCGCTCCGGCGGTGGGCCCGCCCCTGCGCCCGCGCGCGAGCCCTCTGGTTTTGACCGCACCGATCTCATCCGTCTTGAAGACGAGGCCGAGCTGGCACTCGGTCGCACGCGTTTGCGTCTGTCGATCATCGGGCTGCTGATTGCTTCGGGCTTTCTTATCGCGGCAGGGCGCGCTGTGGAACTGGCGGTATCGGGCGCGTTTGCCGAGGCTGCGCCCGTACGTATTGCCGAAGCGCCCGTCCGGCGTGGGGAAATTCTTGACCGCAATGGACAATTGCTGGCCGGCAATCTCGATTTCCACTCGCTCTATGCGGATCCGCGTCAGGTCTGGGATCCCGCCGATACAGCCCGCCAGCTCGCCACCGTCCTGCCCGATCTCGATGTGGAGCGGGTGACCCGCGAACTGTCCTCCAACCGCCGCTTCGTCTGGGTGGCCCGAGGGCTGACGCCGCGTGACCGTCAGGTGATTCATCTGCTCGGCTTGCCAGGGCTGGGGTTCCGGGTGGAGCCAGGGCGCATCTATCCGCGCCGCCGTCTGGCCGCCCACCTTGTAGGCTATACTGATCGCGACCTGTCCGGCCTTGCCGGGGCGGAGCGCGCCTTCAATGCTGAGCTGAACGATGGCTCGGGCCGCCCGGTGAGCTTGTCCATCCATCTGGGCGTGCAGGACGCGCTAGAAACCGTGCTGCGCGAGCGTATGGAACGCTACTCCGCGCAAGGTGCCATGGCGGTGCTGATGCGGGTGGGCACCGGCGAAATCATCGCCCTCGCCTCATTGCCCGACTATAATCCCAACCAGGCCGGTGTGGTGGACCCCAATCTGCGTTTCAACCGCCCGGTGCAGGGTGTTTATGAGCTGGGCTCGGTGTTCAAGCCGCTCACGCTGGCGGCGGGCATCGAGTCGGGCACGGTGCGCCTTGACGATACTTTTGACGCGCGCGAGCCGATCCAGATCGGCTCTCACCGGATCCGTGATTTCCGCCCCCAGCGGCGTGTTCTCAACGCGCGTGAGGTGATCGTCCACTCCTCCAATATCGGCGCCGCGCGTATGGCCGAACGTATTGGCGGCGAGGCCCTGCTCAATTTCTACGCTGATCTGGGCCTCTTCGAGCGCCCGCCGCTGGAGCTGGTGGAGACCGGTCAGCCCATGCTACCTGCCCGCTGGGGCCGGGCAGAGCTGATGACTGCTTCTTACGGTCATGGATTCAACGTGACGCCCGTTGCGCTGGCGGCGGCCTATGCGGCACTGGCTAATGATGGCATCTATACACCGCCCACCATCCGGCCGGTGGGGCCTGGCGATATCGTATCCCAGGTGCCGGTGATGAGTTCGGCCACGGCGACCCAGGTGCTGGGTGTCATGCGCGCCTCGGTGGCAGGCGGCCAAGCTGACGTTCCCGGCCTTGCGATTGCCGGCAAGACTGGCACCGCCCAGCGTATCGTTAATGGCCGCTATCAGGTGGGTAACGTGCTTACGAGCTTTGTCGGCATCTTCCCCTTCGACGACCCGCAATATGTGCTGGTCGTAAGTCTTGATCAGCCGCGCCCTATCCGGGAGACGCACGGCTTCAACACGGCAGGCTGGAACGCGGCACCCACCGGCGGCGAGATCATCGAGCGCGTCGCGCCCATGTTGGGCGTGGGCCTGCGTGAGGCCGATCCTGGTGCGCGCGTGCAGACCGTGGCTCGTCTGTTCGTGCCGCGAACACCGGTGCGCACCGGGCCGGAAGAGCCGGTCGAACTGGCCAGCGCGGGAGCGGGCGAATGAGCGCGCCGCGTCGCCTGCGCGATATACTGCCTGCGGGTCTTTCTACGCCTGAAGGGGCCGGGGAGCTTGCCATTACCGGCCTTGCGCTAGACAGCCGAGCGGTGAAGCCCGGCTTTGTCTTCGCGGCCCTGCCGGGCGTTACCACTCACGGTAACGCCTTTATCGGCGCGGCGGTGGCTGCGGGTGCGGTGGCCGTGCTCGGCGAACGCGGCACCAGAGCTAGCGTGCCGGTGATCGAGGCTGATGAACCGCGCGAAGCGTTGGCTGCCATGGCCGCACGCTTCCATCCGCGCCAGCCACAATTCATCGCTGCCATAACTGGCACGAACGGAAAAAGCTCCACGGTCGAGTTCCTGCGCCAGATCTGGGCCAGTGCAGGCTATGAGGCGGCGGCGCTTGGCACGCTCGGCGTCACGCGCGCATCCGGGCGTACCGATGTGGGCTATACCACGCCGGACGCCATTGCCCTGCACGCGGCACTTGATGCGCTGGCGAGCGAGGGGGTGACGCATCTTGCCATGGAAGCCTCCAGCCATGGCCTCAAGCAGCGGCGCATGGACGGGGTGACGATCACCCTTGCCGGGTTTTCCAATCTCACCCAAGACCATCTCGATTACCATCCCGACTTCGAAGATTATTTCGCGGCCAAGATGCGCCTGTTTGACGCGCTGCTGCCTGAGGGGGCGCCTGCCGTGATCACGGTCGACGGCGAGTGGGGCGAGGCGGTGGTGCGCCGGGCGCAAGGGCGTCACCAGCAGGTCTTCACGGTTGGCTGGAAGGGCCGTGACATCCAGTTGAAGGAGATCACGCCCCATGCCGCCTTCCAGAATGTGCGCTTTGTCCACGGGGGCAGGGAGCACGCCCTGACCCTGCCGCTCATGGGCGAGTTTCAGGCCAATAACGCCTTCCAGGCCGCCGCCATGGCGATTGCAGGGGGTATGGAGCCGGGCGCGGTGTTTGCCGCACTGGAGACGCTAAAGGGCGTGCCCGGCCGGCTGGAGCTGGCGGGCGTCACGCCGGGGGGCGCGCCCGTGCTGATCGATTACGCGCATACGCCCGATGGACTCGACAAGCTCTTGCGGGCGGCGCGTCCGCATACGGCAGGAAAGGTCGTCGTCGTGTTTGGCGCTGGCGGAGACCGTGACCCCACCAAGCGTGAGAAGATGGGCGCGGTGGCGTCCAAACTCGCCGACCGCGTGATCGTCACGGATGATAATCCGCGTTCGGAAGATCCTGCCCTCATCCGCGCCGCGATCTTGAAAGGCGCGCCCGGAGCAACCGAGATCGGCGATCGGGAAGTGGCCATTCGTACCGCGATCGAGGGCCTTTCCGGCGGCGATACACTACTGATCGCTGGCAAGGGTCATGAGACCGGTCAGACCATCAAGGGTGTTGTTCATCCCTTTGATGATGGCGAGACCGCGAGGCGGTTCATCGCAGACATTGAATCAACATCAGCTGGCAAGGGGGGCGGCCGGTGATGAGCGGTCCGTTATGGACAGCGTGGGAGGCAGCGCGCGCCACCGGCGGGCGCCTTGCCGGAGGTGAGGATTGGAACGCCAGCGGTGTTTCCATCGACACCCGCACGCTGGAATCCGGCGATCTCTTTGTGGCGCTGAAAGATCAGCGCGACGGCCATGATTTCGTGCCCGCAGCCGAGAAGGCAGGCGCCGTGGCCTCGATTGTCAGCCGCGAGGATGCGGGCGCCGGCCCGCGCCTTGTGGTGCCGGACGTGCTGGAGGCCCTGCAAAGGCTGGGCGTGGCCGCGCGCGAGCGCAATGCGGCGTTGCGGGTGGGTGTTACCGGCTCGGTCGGCAAGACCTCGGTGAAGGAAGCCATCGCCGCCGTGTTCCGAGCGGCAGGCATGGCGCATGCGTCGGTGAAGTCCTACAATAATCATTGGGGCGTGCCGCTGACGCTGGCCCGCATGCCCAAGGATACCCAGCGTGCCGTGTTCGAGATGGGCATGAACCATGCCGGTGAGATTGCAGCCCTGACCACACAAGTCCAGCCCCACATCGCCCTCATCACCCGCATCGCGCCCGCGCATCTGGAAAATCTCGGCTCGATGGAAGCCATTGCCGATGCCAAGGCGGAAATCTTTGCAGGCCTGGCTCCTGACGGCGTGGCCGTGATTCCGGCGGATTGCGAGTTCGCCCCGCGCCTTGCTGCCCATGTAAACGGTAGCCATGCGGCCTTTCTGCTGGAGTTTGGCCGTGCACCCCACGCCGCTGTGCGGGTGCTGTCATGGGAAGACGGTCCGGAGAGCGGATCGGGGCGGCTTGATGTGATGGGCCGTCTCATCAATTTGACCATTCCTGCTCCCGGCGCACATCAGGCAATGAATGCAGCCGCCGTGATGGCGGTCTGCGTGGCAGCGGGTATTGAGGCGGGGCTCGTCGCCGATGTGCTGGGTGGGATGGTTGCACAACCGGGCCGGGGTGCCAGTTTCGAGATCACGCTGGATGAGGGTGGCCGGGTGCGCATCCTTGATGACAGCTATAATGCCAATCCTGTTTCCATGGCTTCGGCGATTGCCACGCTCGGCCGTCATCAGCCGTCGGGCAAGGGCCGCCGCGTGGCGGTGCTCGGCGAGATGCTGGAGATCGGGGAGAGCGCCCCGGAGCGTCACCGCGAACTGGCCGCATATCTGGTGAATGCCGGAGTGTCAGTGGTGATTGGCGTCGGGGCGATGATGGAACACATGATCGCGGCCCTGCCCGAGAGCACGCGCTCCCATCTGGTCCGCACGCCGGAAACGGCTGCTGAAAAACTGCTGTCCGGCCTGCGCCCGGGCGATGTGGTGTTGGTGAAGGGTTCGAACGCGTCCGGCGTTCATAAAGTAGTCGCAAGTTTGCGGAACGGTGCCGCCACTGCTGCGCTCAAAGGCTGATTTGACCATGCTCTATTTGCTTTTTTCCCCGCTCGCCCAGGACATCATCCTCTTCAACGTTGTCAACTACCTGACCTTCCGCACCGGCGCAGGGCTGATCACGGCCTTCATCGTGGCGATTCTGATCGGCAAGCCATTCATCGCGTGGTTGAGGACCAAGGGCTCCCAGCCCATCCGTGATGACGGACCGGAATCCCACGTGCTCACTAAGGCGGGCACGCCCACCATGGGCGGGTTCATCATCCTGATCGGGATATTGACCGGTACGCTTTTATGGGCCGATCTGACCAACCCCTATATCTGGGTCGTGCTGCTGGTGACGGCAGGCTTCGGCGGCATCGGCTTCATCGATGACTGGCGCAAGGTCACCAAGCGCTCCAGCGCAGGGATTTCCGGCAAGATGAAGCTCGCCCTGCAATCGGTCGTCGCGCTGATCGCCGTCATCTGGATGACCGAGCTTCTGTCGAATGCGCCGAACGTGCCCGAAGGCTTCGCCACCTCCATCGCGGTGCCCTTTTTCAAGGAGGTATTGATCCCACTAGGCTATGGCTTCTTCCTGTTCGGGCTCATCGTGATCGTGGGCGCATCCAATGCGGTGAACATCACCGACGGGCTGGATGGCCTCGCCATCGTGCCGGTGATGATCGCGGCCGCCTCATTCGGCTTTATCGCCTATTTCGTCGGCTCGGCGGTCTATTCCAATTATCTGTTCCTGAATTTCACCCCTGGTACGGGTGAACTGGCAGTGATTTGCGGCGCGATTCTTGGGGCTGGACTCGGCTTTCTCTGGTACAATGCGCCCCCTGCCATGGTATTCATGGGAGATACCGGCTCGCTCTCGCTGGGCGGAGCGCTGGGCACCATCGCGGTGGCGGTCAAGCACGAGATCGTGCTGGCTATTATTGGCGGGCTTTTCGTGCTGGAAGCCCTGTCGGTGATGATCCAGGTGGCGAGCTTCAAGCTGACGGGCAAGCGGGTCTTCCGCATGGCCCCGATCCATCACCATTTCGAGAAAATGGGCTGGGCGGAGCCCACCATCGTGATCCGCTTCTGGATCATTGCCGTGGTGCTCGCCCTGATCGGTCTTTCCACCCTGAAGCTGAGGTAGCTACCCCTTATGATACCGGTCCGCGCCTATCAGGGACGCCGCGTCGCGGTGTTCGGCCTTGGCCGCACCGGGATTGCCGCTGCGCGCGCGCTGGCCGCGGGCGGGGCGGACGTTTCCGCCTGGGACGACAATGAGGCCGCGCGCGAGGCCGCCATCAAGGCCGGGCTGGAGCTTGATGATCTCAACCGGCGCGACTGGGGCGACATGGCCGCTCTGGTGCTGTCGCCCGGTATACCGCTGACCCATCCCGCCCCGCACCGCATGGTGAGCCTGGCAGAGGCTGTTGGCGCGCCGGTGATCGGGGATATCGAGCTGTTCGCGCAGGCCATAGCCGACGTGCCGGACGTGACCGTGATCGGGATTACGGGAACCAACGGCAAGTCGACCACCACGGCGCTGATCGGGCACATCCTTAAAGCTGCTGGCAAGGACGTGCATGTCGGCGGCAATATCGGCGAGGCAGTGTTGACCCTTGCCCCGCCGCGGCCCGGCGCGGTCTATGTGCTGGAACTCTCCTCCTATCAGCTCGATCTGACCCGGTCGTTGCGCTGTGATACCGCGATCTTCCTCAACCTCACCCCTGACCATATCGATCGGCACGGCGATATAGAGGGGTATCTGGCGGCCAAGACGCGCATCTTTGCCAACCAGCGGCCGGGCGATACCGCCATTGTGGGGGTGGACGACACGTACACTGCCGGGCTTTGCACCCGGCTGAAGGCCGAGTCTGGACGCGTGGTCATTCCGGTGTCCAACCAGCGCCTCGTCAGTTTTGGTGTCTATGCTCTGGCCGGCAAGCTGTATGACGATGTAGGCGGTGGGGGTACGCGCATGGTGATGGATCTCGCCCGTGCTTCGGCTCTGCCAGGCGGCCATAACGCGCAGAACGCGGCGGCGGCCTATGCGGCGGTGCGCAGGCTGGACGTGTGCATTGCCGACGCGGTGGCCGGAATTGCCAGCTTTCCCGGTCTCCCCCATCGTCAGGAACGGGTAGGCGAGGCTGGCTCGCTGCTCTTCATCAACGATTCCAAGGCGACCAACGCCGAAGCCGCTGCGCAGGCGCTCGGTTGTTATCACGATATTTTCTGGATCGCGGGTGGCCAGGCCAAGAAGGGGGGGATTGAAAGCCTGGCCCCCTTCTTCCGGCGTATCCGCAAGGCCTATCTGATCGGGCAGGATGCGGGGCTTTTGCAGAAGCAGCTAGGGCCTTCGGTGGAGAACGAAATCTGCGGCACGCTGGAAGCGGCCCTGCAGCATGCCGCCGCCGATGCCGCAGACAGCGGCCTGCGCCGCCCGGTTGTGTTGCTCTCGCCAGCCTGCGCCTCGTTCGACCAGTTCAAGAGCTATGAGCATCGCGGCGATGTCTTCCGCGCGGCGGTGAACGACCTTCTCAAACGTGCCATGGAGGGCAGTGCGGCATGACGCAGTCAGGGCGCCTTTTGCCTGTACGCGTCTGGCACGGGCTGGACCAGACCCTGCTTTTTACCCTGGCGGGGCTGATCGTGGTGGGCCTTACCCTGTCGCTTGCTGCGAGCCCGGCTGCGGCCGAACGCCTGCGCCTGGCGGACCCGTTCTATTTTGTTTACCGGCATATCTTTTTCGCCGTTCTGTCTGTGGCTGTGCTAATGGTGATGGCGGCGCTGTCGCCGCGCGGCGTGCGCCGGTTTGCCGGGCTGGCGCTGGTGTTCAGCATACTCGCGCTCATTGCCGTGCCCTTCATCGGATATGAGGTAAACGGTGCGGCGCGCTGGCTACGCCTTGGCGGCTTCTCCTTCCAACCCTCCGAACTGTTCAAGCCGGCCTTCATCGTCATTGCCGCCTGGCTGTTCTCCGAAGAGAGCAAAGGCGCGCCGGTACCCGGTCGTCTGATCGCGGTGGGTCTGTACCTCGTCGGCGTCGCTTTCCTCATCACCCAGCCAGATTTTGGCCAAACCCTGCTGCTGACCGTGATCTTCGGGGCGATGCTGTGGGCGGCGGGTCTGTCCTGGCTGCACACGCTGGCGCTGGGTTCGCTGGCCGCAGGCGGGGCGGCGGGTGGCTACTTTCTGCTGGGCCATGTGCGTGACCGGATCATTGCCTTCCTCACGCCGTCTGGTGCTGGCGGGCCGACCCAGACCGACATGGCCATCAATGCGATCAGCCGGGGCGGGTTTACCGGCGTGGGTCCGGGCGAAGGCGAAGTGAAGCGCTACCTGCCCGAAGCGCACACCGATTTCGTGTTCTCCGTGGCTGCCGAGGAGTTCGGTCTTATAGCTTCGCTTGCCATAATCGGCCTGTTTGCCATCCTGTTTGCCCGCGCCTGGATGAATGCCGTGCGCCTGTCCGACCATTTCGCTCAGCTTGCCACGGCGGGTCTTGCCATGATGTTTGGCGGTCAGGCCCTCATCAATATCCTGGTCAATCTGGAGTTGGCTCCCGCCAAAGGCATGACCCTGCCGCTCATTTCCTATGGCGGTTCGTCTATGCTGACGCTTGCCTTCGCCGCCGGGCTGTTGCTGGCGCTGACAAAACGCACTCCCGGTGCCTATCTGCCGCGCGGCCGTGCGGGCGTAACGGTGGGCGCATGAGCCGGCCCCGCCTCCTCATCGCTGCCGGCGGCACGGGTGGGCACATCTTCCCGGCGCGTGCCGTGGCTGAGACGCTGGTGCAGGGCGGCTGGCAGACACGCCTCGTCACCGATGCGCGAGGGCTTCGCCACGCGCATGGCTTTCCCGGCGAAGGCGTGGACCAGATTGCGGCGGCAACTCCGCTGGTGAAGAACCCGGTGCGGGCCGCCGCCAACATGATGACGGTCATGAAGGGTTTTGCCGAGGCCGGGCGGATCATTTCAGACTTCAGGCCGGACGTGATTGCGGGCTTTGGCGGCTATCCGGCTTTCCCGGCGCTCGCCCATGCCCGCCTGAAATCCATCCCCTACCTGATCCATGAGCAGAATGCCGTGTTGGGCCGGGTGAACCGGCTGTTTGCGAAGAAGGCCTTTGCCGTGGCCTCCGGTTTTGACCGGCTGGACCGCCTGCCCAAGGGTGCCCGCCATGAGGTAACCGGCAATCCGGTGCGCGCTGCGGTGCTGGTGGGCGGGATGCAAGCCTATGAACCGCCGAAGGCCGATGGCCCGATCCGCCTCCTCGTCATTGGCGGCTCGCTGGGCGCGCAGATTTTGTCAGACGGCGTGCCGCGTGCGGTCGCAGCCTTGCCGGAAGCCTTGCGCAACCGCCTTGAAGTGACCCAGCAGGCCCGCGCCGAGCAGATTGAGACCGCACGGGCCCACTACGCAGAAGCGGGCGTGAAGGCCTATTGCGAGCCCTTCTTTGAGGATATGGGTCCGCTCTACCGGCAGGCCCATTTGGTCATCTCCCGCTCGGGTGCATCAAGTATTTCGGAGATCGCGGCGCTGGGGCGTCCCTCGCTTCTCGTGCCGCTGGAGATTGCGATGGACGATCATCAGCGCGCCAATGCTGAAGGGCTTGTGGCCGTGGGCGCCGCGCTGATCGTTACCGAGGCCGAGATTGCTGCGAACGCGCTGCCGGCGTGGCTTGAAACCCTGCTTGGCGATGGCGAAGCTCTGGCAAACATGGCCGAAGCCGCCCTGCAGGCAGGCAAGCCGGATGCGCATTTGCGTCTGGCATCGCTCCTGCAG